>CANQBK010000065.1 GCA_947589485.1 uncultured Clostridia bacterium
ATTATATGTCATTTCTTGCAAACAGGCGAAATTGATGCTATTTAAAAAATGTGTAACACATCATTGACAAACCAACACGGTTACGGCCGTGCGCCGAGGGCGGCTGCTCGGATATAACGAATCTCAAACCGAAAACCCAACAAAATGACTACATAAACGTCAGCTGGCTGCTTTCCGGCAAACCGGCAAAAGCACCTATGCTTTTCAAAAGCTCGATAACGGTTTTGGAAGCCTTTGAACGCTGCCAAAAATCTTCTATCGACGTAAACTCTCCTCCGATTCTTGCATCGGCAAGGCTTTTTGCCGCTGTTTCGCCAACGCCCGACAAAGAGGAAAACGGAAGTCTTATCTTTTCTCCTTCAACCAAAAACCTTTTAGCGTCGGATTTGTAAATATCAATCGGGAGCACTTCGATTCCCCTTGCAAGCATTTCATTTATAATCTGCAATGTTGAAAACAACGATTCGTCTTTTGCGGTGGCTTCCTTTTTTTGTATTTTAATATCCAATTCGTGCATTTTGTTTTTTACGGCTTCTCTGCCGCCGCAAACAAGAGCGGCGTCAAAATCATCGCTTCTTACCGTAAAATAAGCGGCATAATATTCTTTCGGCTTATGGACCTTGTACCACCCAAGTCTGAGTGTTGAAATCATATATGCCGCGGCGTGCGCCTTCGGGAACATATACTTTATTTTCATACAGGAATCAATATACCATTGCGGCACATTGTGTTCCTTCATCGCCTTTATATGCTCTTCCGTAAGCAGTTTTGTGGCATTGCCCTTGCGGACTATCTCCATTATTTTAAATGCCATATCGGGGTCAAGTCCCTTGTGCATAAGGTATACCATAATATTGTCACGCGTACCTATAACCTCGGAAATAGTACATATTTTCTTTTCTATAAGGTCGGACGCATTGCCTATCCATACATTTGTACCGTGTGAAAGTCCGGAAATCTGCAAAAGGTCGGAAAATGTTTTGGGCTGAGTGTCTATAAGCATTTGGCGGACAAATTTAGTTCCAACCTCCGGCAGGGAAAATGTTCCCGTTTCCGAATCTATGTCCTGAGGTTCCACGTTCAATGCCTTTGTTGATGTAAACAGCGACATAACATCGGGGTCGCTCATTGAAACGTCCATCACGTTTATTCCGGTATATTCCTCAAGATAATGGTATATCGTAGGAACATCGTGTCCCAGCTCGTCCAGCTTGCATACCGTATCGTGAATGGAATGAAAGTCAAAATGCGTGGTTATAATGTCCGTTTTTTGGTCGTTTGCGGGACGTTGAATGGGACAGAACTCGTAAATGTCGTTCATTCTGGGTACAACTACCATACCTGCCGGGTGCTGACCGGTAGTTCTCCTTATTCCGGTACAGCCGGAAGCAAGCCTCAGCTCCTCCGCCCTGTTCAGGGTCTTGCCGGTCGTTTCCTCATATTTTTTCACATAGCCCAAAGCCGTCTTATCGGCAACAGTCGCTATTGTTCCCGCCTTAAACACATTTTCCTTGCCGAAAAGCTGTTCGGTATATCTATGTGAAAGCGTCTGGAACTCTCCCGCAAAGTTAAGGTCTATATCCGGAGTTTTGTCACCCTTAAATCCCAAGAATGTTTCAAACGGTATATCATGACCGTCACGGAGATATTCCGTTCCGCAGTTCGGGCAGTTTTTGCGCGGCAAATCAAAGCCGGAGCCGTAACTGCCGTCGTCAAAAAATTCACTGTTGCGGCATTTTGGGCATACATAATGCGGACAAAGCGGATTTACTTCGGAAATGCCCGACATAGTGGCTACGAATGAAGAACCAACGGAGCCTCTGGAACCCACAAGGTAACCGTGCTCGTTCGAGTTTGCCACCAGCTTTTGCGCCGTCATATAAAGTACCGAAAATCCGTTCTTTATTATCGAATTAAGCTCTTTGTCGATTCGTGCCTTTACAATTTCGGGCAGCGGGTCGCCGTAAATATTTTTTGCGCGTTCCCAGGTAATTCTTGTAAGGTCCTCTTCGGCGCCGGGTATAAACGGAGGGAAGTTGCCTTTTGGAACGGCTCGTATGCTTTCAACCATATCGGATATATAATTTGTATTTGTAACTACGACTTCATAAGCCTTTTCCTTGCCTAAATACTCAAATTCTTTAAGCATTTCGGCGGTAGTGCGAAAATAGAGCGGAGCTTGTTCTTCGGCGTCGCTGAAACCCTGTGCGGTCATAAGCACTTTTCTGTATTCGCTTTCGTGCGGGTCCATAAAATGCACATCGCAGGTTGCCACGACAGGTATATTCAGTTCTTCTCCAAGCTCTACAATTGTACGGTTAAAATCCTGAAGTTCCTTTACACTTCCTACCGTCCCGTTTCTGAGCATATACATATTGTTGCCTATCGGCTGAATTTCAAGATAGTCGTAAAATGAAGCAATTTTTTTCAATTCATCACGGCTTTTGCCGTCCACGACCGCCCTGAAAAGTTCGCCCGCCTCGCAGGCGCTGCCTATTATCAGTCCGTCCCTGTACTTTATAAGTTCAGACTTTGGCAGGAGAGGTTTTTTGTAAAAATAATCAATGTGCGACTTAGAAATCAGTTTATATAAATTTTTCAGTCCCGCCTGATTTTTTGCCAAAATAATCTGGTGAAAATATTTATAAGACTTTATCTCCGGTTTTGGGAGCGCCAAATTTATACCGGAGATTTTCGCAACGCCAAAATCCTCCGACAGCTTTGAAAGCATTACCTGAAAAATCTTTGCAAGCATCATTGCATCGTCGCAGGCTCTATGGTGGTTAAAATTGCCCAGCTTTAAGAATTTTGCTATACTGTCCAGCTTATGCTTTGCAAGCTGTGGGAAAATGCCCCTTGAAACGGCAAGCGTATCAATATGCGTAAGCGAATAATCGAGTTGGCTGCGTTCGGAAGCCGCCTTTATGAAGGACGTGTCAAACGAGGCATTGTGCGCCACAACTACCGCATCTTTTCCGCAAAAATCAAGAAAGTTTTTTACCGCTTCCCGCTCTGACGGAGCGTCGGCAACCATTGAGTCCGTAATACCGGTAAGCTCCGTTATTTTTTCGGGAATATGCTTTTCAGGATTTACAAATGTCGAAAATGTTTCCTTTATTTCCCCGTTGACCATTCTTACTGCGCCTATCTCGGTAATACGCTCATTTTTTACGCTCAAGCCCGTGGTTTCAATGTCAAAAACAATAAATTCTCCGCTTAGCGGCTCTTCAGATTTACCGACAACGGCAGTAGAGGCTTCGTCATTTATAAAATAAGCCTCCACACCATATATTATTTTAAAATCCCCGCCCTTTTTGTTTATCGCATCGCAGGCGTTCATAGCGTCGGGATAAGCCTGAGCAACGCCGTGGTCTGTAATGGCTATTGACGACATTCCCCAAGAATAAGCCCTGTTTACAAGCTCTGAGGCGTTTGTTACTCCGTCCATTGCCGACATATTTGTGTGCAAGTGAAGCTCCACACGCTTTTTTTCCGCTTTATCCACAACTTTTTGTACGGCGACCGTACTTATGCAGGACGCCATAACAATTACGTCGTGTTCGTATGTGTCATAACGTGCCTCTCCCTTGACCATAACAGCCATACCTTTTTTTAACTCCAACAGCCTTTTGCACTTGTCGTTTAAATCTATGACCTTTACGGTCACTGAACCGCTGAAATCGGTCAGACTCACGGAAATTATTTTTTTCTTGTTGTCACGGGTATCCCTTGCTTCAATCGAAAATATTTTTCCCCAAATCACTATTTTTCCGGCATCCGGCGAAATGCGTTCAAGCGGGAAAATATCTCCGCGTATGGTTCCTCCGTAAATCGGAACGGCGCTTTCCGGTATAAGGCGCGGTCTTGTGTTGACGCCCTCCCGAACTTCTGTTTCCGCAATATCGGCGGGAACGGCTTTTGGAGTATTGACGGCAAATTTTGCCTTACGCTCGGACGCCGACTTCATCATATCCTCATACATCTCCGCCTGCGCCGTCTGCGCCTCGCGAATCGCCTTTTCCTCGTTTATTTTTTGTCGTTCTATATAGACCTGACTGTCTGTATCTATATTCAGAATACCGTTAAATTCAACATTTACCGAAATACCGAACTCCTCTTTTATTAAAGCGGCAAGATTTTTGTCAAAGCGCTGTCTTACAAGTATATCCTTTCCACCGTGGCTTAAACTGATGACAAATCTTTTGTCGTGCATTTCAGCCGCCGAATCGTTAAGGGTACCGTTTAAAGTCGCATATCTTCGCTTCATTTCGGACACAAGTTCGGAATAATAATTTATATCAAACAGTGAACTGTCATAACGGGGATATATAACGCATTGTGACAAATTCAGGATACCGCCGCAAATTTTCTTTTCCGCTTCAAATACGGATTTGCGTTCCACAAGTGCGTCACACTCCGTATAAATACTGAGCGACCTCAAAACGGTATCCATCTTTACGTTTATTATCCTGCTTTGATTTATGCTTTCGGGCAGAGTGCTTATATCCGCATATCTGCCGAATAAATCCGAAAATGTTTTCAAAAGAATCTTCCTTTTTACATATTTTCTATTTCTTCAGCCAAAGCATCTATGAGCTTATCCTCGGATACCTTGCGAATTATCTTGCCCTTCTTAAAAATCAATCCTTCATTTTTTCCTCCGGCAATGCCTATATCGGCTTCTCTCGCCTCGCCCGGACCGTTTACGGCACAGCCCATAATTGCGACCGTAATATTTTTCTTGCAGTCTTTCAGACGTTTTTCGGCTTCATTTGCAATGCCTATAAGATTTATTTTTGTTCTGCCGCACGTTGGACAGGAAATAAATTTTATTCCCTCATCGTTAAGGCACAATGCCTTTAATATATCCTTTGCGGCATATACCTCTTTTATCGGTTCGTCTGTAAGAGATACCCTTATCGTGTCGCCTATACCGTCAAGCAGCAGTGAACCTATGCCTATTGACGATTTTATTATTCCCATACGTTCCGTACCCGCCTCGGTTACACCAAGGTGCAGCGGATAGCCGCACTTTTCGGAGGCAAGCCTGTATGCTTCCGCCATAAAGCTCACATTAGATGATTTCATAGACAAAACAATATTGTTAAAATCGAATTTTTCCAACAATGACGCGTGATAAAGCGCACTGTCGCACAATGCCTCCGGCGTCGGTCTGCCGTACTTTTCAAGTATATGCTTTTCAAGAGAACCGGAATTTACCCCTATGCGTATCGGAATATTTTTTTCACGGCATATATCCGCTACCTGCCTTACACGGTCGTCATCACCTATATTTCCGGGATTTATGCGTATTTTATCGACCCCTGCGGCAGCCGCCTCAATTGCCGTTTTATAATCAAAATGTATGTCCGCCACAATCGGCACCGAGGTTTTATTCTTTATTGCCGGAATAAGACGAACGGCTTCAATATTCGGCACCGCCACACGGATAATATCACAGCCTGCCTCTTCAAGCTCAACAGCCTGTTTTACGTTCCCGTCAACATCATTTGACGGAACATTGAGCATTGACTGCACGGTTATTTTGGAATCTCCTCCGATAAAGGTGCCGCCGACTTTTATTTTTTTTGTTTTTTTTCTGTCCATATTTTATCATCTCCGTTTAAAAGCTCCGCTTTAAATAAGCGGAGCGGACAACCGTATGCCGTTATGAGAACAGCCTTATGACATCGTTAATCGAAACAATGACCATAAACAACATCAAAAGCACAAGACCTGCTCCGTGTATATATCCCTCTACTTCCGGATTAATGCGTTTTCTCCTTATTGCCTCTATTATAAGGAAAACCAGTCTGCCGCCGTCAAGAGCCGGCAGGGGAAGAAGATTTACAACACCAAGATTTACCGTTATTATAGTCATAATATATATGAGATTGTTTAAACCGTCCCAAAAGCTGCTTTGAAGTCCCGCCGCAGCCGCCTGCGAAATTGCGTCCGTCATACCTATCGGTCCTGCCAGCTCGTTAAAACCGAACTGCCCCGTTATAAGCCCGAAAAGACTTGCCCATACCATTTTTACAACGGAAACGGTCGATTTAAATGTTTGGCTTATAAGAGTACCAAAATTATTTTTTATCGGTTCCACTTTAAAGTCGATTTGTATAAGGTCTTTTCCGTCCTTTTCCACGGTCCCGAATTTTACGTTAATATCCTGACTTTTACCGTCACGGATTATCGTCATCGGCATTTCGTTCGATGTAGCCGTCGCAAGCGCAAAACTAATATCTTCCGACGTCAAAATATCATATCCGTTGACCTTTTTCAGCTCGTCGCCGACCTTGAGAGTTTGTGACGAAACAGATTTATCAGCAAAAACAGCTATTTTCGTCGAGGCAAAGTTTTCATTCGGCGCAAGGGTTATCATCATCAGTATAAATCCCAAGATTATATTCATAATGGCGCCCGCCGCTACAATTATAATCTTTTTCCAAACGGGCTTGTTTATAAAAGCCCTTTCATCGTCGCTGTTTTGGTCCTCACCCTCCATAGCGCAAAAGCCGCCTATCGGAAAAAGCCTGAGAGAATAAAGAGTTTCGCCTTTTTGGTGCTTTAAGATTTTAGGACCCATTCCGATTGCGAACTCGTTGACCTTAACGCCGGATTTTTTCGCCGTTATAAAATGTCCAAATTCGTGTATAAACACGATCGCCTCAAACAATAAAATTCCTATAATAATAAGTAATGCGGTTTCTATTTTAATCATCTCCCGTAAAATTCATCTATCAAAAAAAATATGTTTTCTGGTTTCGGCGTCCGTATATATAATTTCCTCCGGACTCGGATTTAGGCTGCCGCCTTTAAATTCGTCAAAACTCTTTTTCACAGTTTCGGCAATTTCCGGAAATGAAATTTTTTTCTTTAAAAACAGTTCGACCGCCGCCTCATTAGCAGCATTTACGACCGCAGGATAAAGTCCGCCTTTTCTTAGCGCACTGCGGCATATCCCGATACATTCAAACGTTTCGTAATCCGGTTTGTAAAACGTCAGCTTTGAAATCTCGGATAAATCCAGTTCCTTTACAGGCGATTCAAGCCTTTCGGGAAATGTAAGAGCATATTGAATGGGGATACGCATATCAGGACAGCCGAGCTGAGCAATAACCGCGTTGTCTTTAAGCTGTATCATCGAATGTATTATGCTTTCACGGTGAATTAAAACGTCTATGTCCTCGTCGGGAACATCAAAAAGCCGAGAGGCTTCTATAATTTCAAGTCCCTTGTTCATCATCGTGGCGGAATCTACTGTAATTTTCGCACCCATATTCCAATTCGGGTGCTTTAATGCGCTTTCCGCTGTCACATTTTTCAGTTCCTCCTTTGTTTTACCAAAAAAAGCTCCGCCGGAAGCGGTCAGAATTATCTTTTTCAGCGCGCCCTTCGGACAACCGCGTAGGCATTGAAATATTGCCGAATGTTCACTGTCAACAGGATACAGCTTTACACCAAATTTTTTAACGGCGTCCGTTACCGTTTTTCCGCCTGCAACCAATGTTTCCTTGTTTGCAAGCGCAATGTTTTTACCGGCTTTGATTGCCGTCAAAGTGGGAACCAATCCCGCAATACCGACTATTGCGTTTACAACGGTATCGGCTTCGTCCACGCACGCCGCTTCCTGCAATCCTTTTGTACCGCTTACGATTTTTGTTTCGGTATCGGACACGGAAATTTTGAGCTTTTTTGCACATTCCTCGTCCACAACACATACGAGCTTCGGCTTAAATTCACGAATCTGCCGTTCAAGAACTTCCGTGTTTCGGTTGGCGCTCAAAGCCCATACACGGATATTGTGCATTCTTGCGACGTCAAGGGTCTGTTTGCCGATTGAACCGGTTGAACCAAGCACTGATATATTTTCGGTCATTTTAAACACCTCTTATTATACAATAATTACAGGCAAATACGTTATCATAATTAAAAGGAACGGAGAAACAAAAACAACGCTGTCAAATCTGTCCAACACTCCGCCATGCCCCGGTATCAAAGTACCGTAGTCCTTTATTTTAAACACACGCTTTACAAGAGAAAACGAAAGGTCGCCCATTACGGAAAAAATCGAGCCGATAAGCGACAGCAATATCAAATTGCCGTAATTGACCGTAACCGTACCGTTAAAAATCCATTCCGAAAACACAAAACCGACGGCGCATATAACAAGCACGCAAACCACAACACCGCCTATAACGCCCTCTACGGTTTTTTTGGGGCTTATTTCGGGGCATAGCTTGTGTTTGCCCAAAAACGTACCCGTAAAATATGCTCCGGCATCGGCAAGCCACGGCATTGCAAGTGCAAGAACAAAATAAAATGACGAATGAGTTTCGTCCATATTTTTCATCATTATAATAGCGGATAAAGAAAGGGTTATTATAATTGACATACTGTAAATATATGCAAATTCGATAAAGGTTATTTTCTTATGGTTAAAAACAGTCATTGACAGCATTACGACAGTATATGCGTACAATATAATGTGACCCGTATCAAAATTGAGCATCATAGGATATACAAACGCAAATATTATGCTCGGCATACTTATTTGGAACAGCTTCAAGGTTTTTGTTGCGTTTGAAAATTCTCCCACCGCAACAGCACAAACCAATGAAATAAATATATCTATTATTATAGGAAACGACGAACCGAAAACAATAACGACAACAATTAAAGCAATACCGACCGCACCCGAAAGTATTCGCTTCAGCATTTTACACACCACCAAATCTTCTGCTGCGTCTGTTAAATTCTTCTATTGCCTTGTCAAAATCCTCCGCCTTAAAATCAGGCCAAAGTGTTTCCGTTGAATAAAACTCGGAATATGCGGACTGATAAAGTAAAAAATTGCTGAGCCTATGTTCTCCGCCTGTTCTGATTATCAAATCGGGATCAGGTTCGCTTCCCGTATACAATTTTGATTTTATAAAGTTGTCTGTAATATCGTCGGGGGTTATTTTTCCGTCCCTTACATCGTTACATATCAATTTTACAGCACGGACAATTTCATCTCTTCCGCCATAATTCATCGCTATATTCAGCAACATACCCTTTCGGTTCTTTGCGACTTCTTCGGTTTCGTTTATAAGATCAATCATTTTCGGGTCGAACACGGAACGGTCGCCGATAAAAACCACCTTTATGTCGTCGTCCCTAAAATCCGTCAGCGAGTCCACAAGATATTGACGAAAAATTTTCATAATGGCGTTCACCTCTTCAGGCGGACGCTTCCAGTTTTCGGTCGAAAACGCATACAAGGTAAGAATACCGACGCCCCTTTTGCTGATATATCTCGTTATATTTTTAAACGTCTGCGCCCCATAAGTATGTCCGACATACCTCGGCAGTCCTCTTTTTTTTGCCCAGCGTCCGTTCCCGTCCATAATTATACCGACATGGTTCGGTACATAAAGCTCTGTTTTGTTTCCACCCATAAAAGCACCTCGAACTTAAAATAAAAATACAGTGCGCCAAACGACAGCAGAACCGTTTACAAACCGCAAAAGTCTGTTTGACGGTTTTCTCCGCCGCCGTTTTCGACTGTAAAATATCATAATTTTATAAAACATAACTCGGCAAGATAAGCTCCTGCCGAGGTATTCGTTTGTATAATAATTTAAATTTCCATAATTTGTTTTTGCTTTTTTTCGGTAAGAGAATCAATGGTTTTAATATGGTTATCTGTCAATTCCTGAATCTTTTTCTCTCCGTGCTTTTGGTCGTCCTCTGTTATTTCGCCGGATTTTTTCATTGATTTCAGTTTATCCATTGCCTCACGTCTTACAGAACGGACAGCAACCTTTGATTCCTCGCCCATTTTTGCGATTTCCTTTACAATTTCCTTACGGCGATCCTCTGTAAGCGGCGGAAAAATCATACGAATTGCTCTGCCGTCGTTCTGCGGATTTATTCCTATGTCCGATGTTTGTATTGCTTTTTCTATGCTGCGAAGGATTGATGCGTCCCAAGGCTGTATCATAAGTGTTCTTGCTTCCGTTACGGATACGGCGGCAAGCTGGTTTATCGCTGTGGGTGTACCGTAGTAGTCCACCTTTATTTTGTCAAGAACCGAGGGGTTTGCACGACCGGCACGAATTTCCGCAAATTCGGTTTCAAGATGTTTTACGGATTTTGTCATTTTTTCATCGGTATTCTTTATTACTGTTTTCATTTGCGTTACCTCCCTGTTAATATTATTCAACTATTGTACCTATATTTTCTCCGCATACAACAGAAATGATATTGTCCGGATTCTCAAGGCTGAAAACGATTATCGGAATATTGTTTTCCTTGCAAATTGCCGCCGCTGCGCTGTCCATAACTTTAAGGTCAAGGTTCAGCACATCATGGAAAGAGAGCCTGTCATATCTCTTGGCTTCGGGATTTGTTTTTGGGTCGGAATCGTATACACCGTCAACCATCGTTGCTTTAAGAACAATATCCGCTTCTATTTCAGCCGCCCTAAGTGCGGCTGCCGTATCGGTCGAAAAAAACGGATTGCCCGTTCCGCATCCGAAAACCACTATCCTACCCTTTTCAAGGTGACGTATAGCTCTGTTTCTTATGTACGGTTCCGCAATCTGCTGCATTGATATTGCGGTTTGTACCCTGACCTCAAGATCAAGCTGTTCCAACGCATCGCAAATACCGAGCGCATTTATGGTAGTGGCAAGCATACCCATATGATCCGCCCTTGTCCTGTCCATTTTACCGCTTGAACGTCCGCGCCAGAAATTACCCCCGCCAACAACTATCGCAACCTCAACGCCAAGTTCACTGAGCTTTTTTATGGGCTTACAAAATTTTAAAACGGTTTCAAAATCTATACCGTGTTTTTCGTTTCCCGCAAGAGATTCGCCGCTCAATTTCAAAAGTACTCTTTTATATTTCGGTTCCATTGTTATCAGCACACTCCCATTTCATTTTATCTTAAATATTTTACTATACACCGATATTAAAGTAAAGCATATTTTGTTAATTTTCCGATAATATTACAATGCCCTACAAAACACCGATTTTAATATAATTTTACAGGCATAATTATAAATTTGCAAGTATTTTTCAAGCTGGTTTCCCTTTTTGTCGGCATATTACCGTTCTTATGTAAAAAAACGAAAATTTAATTCACAATTTATTGAAAATATATTCAAATTGAGATAGAACTGAGTATTTTGCATTAAAACTGTTGTAATTTTTATCTTGAAGTAAAAGAGAAACAATGGTAAAATAGTTATTATTTCATGTTAAACTGGAGGAAATAAAAATGAAAAATACGGAAAAAACAATGGATAAAATAGTTGCTCTTTGTAAGGGCAGAGGGTTTGTTTATCCCGGATCGGAAATTTACGGCGGTCTTGCCAATACATGGGACTACGGCCCTCTTGGTACAGCGTTGAAAAACAATATAAAATCCGCATGGCTGAAAAAATTCGTTCAGGAAAACAAATATAACGTATCTCTGGATTCGGCTATTCTTATGAACCCGCAAACATGGATAGCCTCGGGTCATTTAAAAGGATTTTCCGATCCCCTTATGGATTGCAAGGAATGTAAAACACGTCACCGTGCCGATGATCTTATAGAGAATTTTGACGGTACAAACGTTGCCGGCTGGTCCAATGACCAAATGACCGATTACATAAACCAAAAGCAGATACCCTGTCCAAATTGCGGCAAACATAATTTTACCGATATTCGTCAATTTAATCTTATGTTCAAAACATTCCAAGGCGTTACCGAGGACAGCAAAAACGAAATATATCTTCGTCCCGAAACGGCTCAGGGTATATTTGTAAACTTTGCCAACATACAAAGGACCTGTCGCAAGAAAGTACCGTTCGGTGTTGCTCAAATAGGCAAGTCGTTCCGTAACGAAATCACTCCGGGCAACTTCATTTTCCGTGTCCGTGAATTTGAGCAAATGGAGTTGGAGTTTTTCTGCAAGCCGGGTACGGATCTTGAATGGTTCAGCTACTGGAGAGGTTTTTGCCGTGACTGGCTGTATTCTTTAAATATAAAGGAAGAAAATCTCAGACTCCGTGACCACGAGCCGGAGGAGCTTTGTTTTTATTCAAAGGCTACAACGGACTTTGAATATCTGTTTCCATTTGGCTGGGGCGAACTTTGGGGAGTTGCCGACAGAACCGATTATGACCTTACTCAGCACATAAACACAAGCGGCAAAAGTCTTGAATACTTTGACCCTCAGACAAATGAAAAATACATTCCGTATGTAATTGAACCATCTCTTGGTGTAGAACGTCTGTTTCTTGCCATTATATGCGATGCTTACGACGAGGAAAAAATCGACGAAAAAGACACAAGAGTTGTTCTCAGACTTCACCCTGCTCTTGCGCCTGTTAAGGCTGCTGTTCTTCCTCTTTCAAAGAAACTGGGTGAAAAAGCCGAAGAAGTTTATACTGCTTTATCGAAACATTTTATGGTTGAATACGATGATGCCGGTTCAATCGGCAAGCGTTACCGCAGGCAGGACGAAATAGGTACTCCGTTCTGCATTACATACGACTTTGACAGTATAGAGGACAAGTGTGTAACCGTTCGTGACCGTGACACTATGCAGCAGGAAAGAATACATATTGACAATCTTGTTGAATATATCAACCAAAAATTAAAATTCTAACCCCCCCGGCGCCGAGCCGGTGCGGTGCCCGCACTGTCAATCCGCGCTGTCGCTCGCTCCGCTCGCTCGTACTGAAAACCATAGGTACAATCGCGCGCAATAAGTTTATGTACCCATAATTAAAAGTTTCGGCGCAGTGCCTGCGCCCTCAATTCGCGGCGCCGAGCCGGCGCAGGCGATTCGCGGTGCGGTGCCCGCACTGTCAATCCGCGCTGTCGCTCGCTCCGCTCGCTCGTACTGAAAACCATAGGTACAATCGC
>CANQBK010000066.1 GCA_947589485.1 uncultured Clostridia bacterium
CGGCGCGGGCAATTCGCGTTGTCGCTCACTCCGTTCGCTCGTACTGCAAACAATAAGTACAATCGCGCGGCGTAAGTGTTGTTACCATTTAGTTTACGCCGCGTCAAGGCGTTTATTGTTCGGGTTAAGAGTGAGCGGAGCGAACGACTTCGCGAATTGAGAGCGCAGGCACTGCGCCGGAGCCCTTAACTATCATTTTCAAAAATAAAACAGAGATCCTCACGAGAGAATCTCTGTAATAAACAAAAACTTACTTCAAAATTTGCTCAATCTTTTTCTCTATTCCCTTTGCATCAAGACCGAACTCTTCAAGAAGTCCGAGTGCGGGACCACTGTGACCGTATACATCTTCAATGCCTATTCTGCTTACGGGAACAGGACAATTCTCACTCGTTACGGCACAAACGGCTTCTCCGAGCCCTCCAATAATGCTGTGTTCCTCAACGGTTATAATTCTGCCTGTTTCCTTAGCCGCTTTTATAATGATTTCTTTATCAATAGGCTTTATTGTGTGCATATTTATAAGACGGACGTCAATACCCTTTTTCTCAAGCTCTCTTACCGCTTTCAAGGACTCGTTCACAACAAGTCCCGTTGCAATAACGGTAACGTCTTTTCCGTCCTTTAAGGTTATACCCTTTCCAATCTCAAAGCTATAATTTTCGGGGTCGTTGAACGACTCAATCGCAAGACGTCCCAATCTTATATATACCGGACCGTTATACTCATAAGCCGCCTTTACCGCCGCCGTCATCTCATAATGGTCGGCAGGATTGATTATCGTCATACCGGGAATCGTTCTCATAAGGGCAATATCCTCGCAGCATTGATGCGTAGCCCCGTCCTCGCCAACGGATATTCCGGCGTGTGAACCGGCAATTTTTACGTTTAAGTGAGGATAGCCCACCGAATTTCTTATTTGCTCGTATGCTCTGCCCGTAGAGAACATAGCAAAAGACGCTGCAAACGGAACCTTTCCGCAGGTAGAAAGTCCTGCGGCAACACCTATCATATTGCTTTCGGCAATACCGCAGTCAAAAAAACGATCGGGATAAGCCCTTTTGAATATATCAGTTTTTGTTGCTGCGGCAAGGTCGGCGTCAAGCACCACTATTTCGGAATGTTCTTTTGCAAGCTCACAAAGTGCAAGACCAAAGCTCTCTCTTGTTGCGATTTTTTTAATTTCTGCCATTAATTATGCCTCCAATGCTTTAAGCTGCTCATTAAGCTCTTTCATAGCTGTTTGATATTCGTCGGCGTTCGGCGCCTTGCCGTGCCATCCGACTTGATTTTCCATATAAGAAACGCCCTTGCCTTTCACCGTGGAAGCAATGATAACGGTAGGCTTTCCTTTAATTGTTTTTGCTTTGTTTAACGAGCTTTCTATCTGTTCAAAATCGTTTCCGTCAATTTTTATTACTTCAAAACCGAATCCCTCAAATTTTTTGTCTATCGGCTCAAGACCTGCAACATCATTTACATGTCCGTCAATCTGAAGTCCGTTAAAGTCAACTATAACGCACAAATTGTCAAGGGCATTATGAGAAGCAAACATTGAAGCCTCCCAAACCTGACCTTCTTCGCACTCGCCGTCGCCAAGCATAGCATATACCCTGTAATCGGAGCCGTCGTACTTTGCGGCAAGCGCCATTCCGCAGGCTGCCGAAATTCCCTGTCCCAACGAACCGGAGCTCATATCCACACCGGGGGTATTTTTCATATCCGGGTGTCCCTGGAGCATTGCGCCGATATGTCTGAGCGATTTAATTTCTTCAACAGAAAAATATCCTTTAAGCGCAAGAGCCGCATAAAGTGCCGGAGCGCAATGTCCTTTTGAAAGAACAAAACGGTCCCTTTTTGGGTCCTTGGGATTTTCGGGATTAACATTCATTTCTTTAAAGTACAAGTACGTTATAATGTCGGCGGCGGAAAGCGAACCTCCGGGATGACCCGACTTAGCGTTAAAAACTCCTTCAATTATCAGGCTTCTGACTTTGCAGGCTGTTTTCTTCAGTTCCAAAAGCTCTTGATTATTCATTTAACTTTTTCCTCCAATTCAAATACCGTAATAACTTTAGTAATTATAGCACATTACAGGCAATGTTTTTTTCTGATAAAGAAAAACAAAATACGACATTATATTACTTTTTGTAATTTTTATTTTTCACTTCTCCCGTTTTCTTTTTTTAATATTTTCATCTGAGAGAATATCCTCCATATTATTTTTTCTTGCGTACCTTGCAGCTCTTTCTTTCATTTTGTGTTTTGTACGAACAGATGTACATATAACTGCAACAATCACGGAAGCTCCCACCGTAATAAAAATAATTCCGAACATCAGATAGACCCATGTATCGTTAGTATTATCATTTTCCGAACTGCTGTTTTGCTTTATTTCCTTAAACGCATCATTATCATCATTTACGCTTGCCAACTTTGACGGCTTCATGTGGAAAGTGGAATTAAGACTTTCCTGAATCGCAGACCAATCCTCCGAAGTCATTTCCGAGCTGTCAACAGACATTTCAATCGACTCATTGCTCTCGGACGATTCGGCAGGTTCATCCTGATTACCATATCCGTCGGTTTCGTCCTGCATATTTTCCGAATAATAGTCATCATAAATTTCTTCCGTATTCTCTTCATAATACGGTTCCTCATATTCATCATAATACGGTTCGTAATAATTACCGTATTCGTCATATTCCGCATTTACCGAATTGCCGGACAGCATAAATACCGTAAGTACAGCAGCAAAAACAAATGTGCCGACAAAAAATTTTATATTATATTTATTCATACAGCAGTATATTCCTTTCGGATAATTATATATAAAGCTCCCCAAAAAATCATCTGTTATCAATGTTTAATATATCATAAATACATTATACATTACAATATTTATTTTGACATTTCTGCATTTTTAAACTTTGTGCTGCAAATCTTCTATATTAAATATTGAAATTTACCAATATATCGGAACATCAAAGGACAGTTATCATACTTTTCATATAACCGCAAAAAATGTCATAAACATAATTTTAATATCATAGAAAAAGTCGAATTTTTTTAAATACTCCAAATTGTATTTCATCTTTTGGGGTAAAACGGTATTAATGTAAACATCATCGGTATTTTCGGCTCCGTCAAGGAGTTTTTCCTCATCTTTAAATTTAATGCTTGCAAGAGATGTTATTCCTGCCGGCATAAGGAGCGTAGCCAACATTTCATTGCTGTAACAATCAACATATTTTTCAACCTCCGGACGTGTTCCCACAAAGCTCATATCACCCTTTAACACGTTAAAAAGCTGAGGAAGCTCATCAAGGCGGCATTTTCTAAGGAATTTTCCTGCCCTTGTAATCCGACTGTCATTGTTGACTGTTACTTGGGTACCCATAGCTTCGGCGTGGGACACCATTGTGCGGAATTTAACTATACGAAATACTCTTCCGTATGACGTCACACGTCTTTGTAAAAAAAACACGCTGCCTTTTGAATCACATTTTATCCAAACAGCAATAACTATCATAAACGGCAGAGCAATAACCGTAAGAATCAATCCTACAACAATATCGAACGCTCTTTTTAATATAAGACTTTCCTGTCTATGGTACAGAATATCATAATATTGTTTTACCTCATCATTTTTAAATTTTTGAGGCAAATCATCCCATTTTTTCATAAAACTCCCTCGCAATGTACTTTCAACATTTCTATACTGCACTATAATTAAAACCCAAAAAGTCTATTGACACGGCAATAAGATTATGTAAGTCAAAGCCAAGTTTTTTACACAGCTTTTTCAAAAAAGCTGCCGTATTCCAAAGGCGGATTTTTAGGGACAAAGCTGTTAACTGTTATTCCCATTCAAGTGCTGTATATGCTTACTAAAGCCCCCTGTTTTTCAAGTCACTGACCAGCTCAACATAAAATTCTCTTACATCAAAGTCGGGCTTATCGTGCCGCATAAGATCTATTACATCAGCATGGGATATTCCCTCCGATGTTCTTGAGCTGATATATGTAAATTTTGAACCCCACTTTGCTGATTCAACGGTTACAAGACCGTCATTCGGTCCGTCAAAATAACTCGCAAATAAATTTGAAAAACAAAGCGGAAATATATTTCTCATAGGACTGTTAATTCTGCTGCCGATGCTTTGATAGTATATTCCCGGCATATCCGGAACCTGTAAGTTAAACATTTCGCAATATGAAGCCCTTAAATCATTTACGGCAGCAAGGAAATCGGGATTAGTATCCCCCATTTTTTTCAGCACAGAATTATATTTTCGGGAAACATTATCTCTGAAACTTTCCGATGCGTGGTCAAGAATCCATTCGGCAAATACGCAGCCTCTATGGGGCGTATTTACCGTTGTAAGCGACGCCACACAGTCTGACATTCCCAAGCAGGATATTGCGTAACGGCAATCAATACCCCCTTTTGAATGGGCTATTATATTGACCTTTTCGCAGCCTGTTTGCTCAACTATATTCTTTATAACACAGGAAATTTCTTTGGCGCTGTCAACTACTCCCAATGCGGACTGTTGGTTGCCGTAATAAATTACGGCTCCGTTCTTTTTCAACTCGTTTGGTATTCTTCCCCAATAATTAAACCTTTCGGCATCTCTGAAAAAAACTCCGTGTACAAACACTATCGGATATTTTGTCATACAGACATTCTTACCCTGCCGCTGTAAATTTCTTTCAGCCCGCCTTTCCTCATTATTTACCTCAGCCCTTGACAAAGATATTATTTTTACAAGCACCACTATGTTTACAATCGGGACAAAACCCACCAGCACCCCTATAATTCTCCATTTCATTCCTATCATTGTCGCAGTGCAGTAAACTCTTATAATACCGTTCCAAAATATTATATTCTCAGCAAGAATAACCGCAATCAGATTAAACCAGAATCTTATTGTAAACCAACCGAAAACATAATGCGTTATAAGAAAAGAATAGACGATCATAACCGTGAGAGTAACCAAAAACGAACACAACAAGTCTGCACCGTCCGAAAGTATTTTTATCCGTATATCCGAACGTCTGACAAACGAGGGGAAAAAATTTAAAAAAACAAAAATAAGAAACGAAACCGCCCATATTAACGGCGAAAAAAATCTGTCGGAAAAAAATACCGTAATCTCAATTAACAAAAATAATATCAACGAAAGTGCCGAAACTCTTAAAAATCCGTTTTTCGTACCAACCGCCCCCTTAAAAAACCGCCTCCCTAAAAACCGATAAACAAAAAAATACCGATACAATCATTTTGGTTCCTTAACTTCCTCTTTTTACCGCCTTTACCGTAACTTTTTTTACTGACGGCGCAGGATCGCTTTTTTTGTTTATTTCGTTTTTCAAGTTTTCTTTTGCCACGGCAAGCATCAGCTTTATACGATTTTCTTGATTTACTCTCGGCGCACCCGGATCGTAATCTATCGCTACAATATTCGCTTTATCATTCACACGTCTTATCTGCCTTATCATTCCCTTGCCGTTTATATGGTTCGGCAAACAGCCGAACGGCTGTGTACATATAATGTTAGGAAAACCGCTTTCGGCAAGCTCCAGCATCTCGCCTGTCAAAAGCCATCCTTCGCCCATTTTGCTTCCGTAACCCACTATTCCCTTTACCAATGCTTTGGTATGTTCATAGCGTGTTATCGAGCGGAACCCGTATTTTAACTGTGCGTCAATAAGCATACCTTCAAGCTCTTTCAAATAATTCATCAGCTTGCCTACAACAATATATTTTGCCTTGCTTCCTCCGTAGAGCTTGTAATCCTCAAGACGGTTATCAACTTTAAACATCGCAAAACCCAATATGCCCGGCATATTTATTTCGCACCCTTGCTCGTAAAGGAACTGTTCAAGATTATTGTTGCCAAGACTTGAGTATTTTACATAAATTTCTCCTACAACTCCAACTTTTATCTTTGGAGCTTTTTTTACGGGTATTTTAGAAAAATCCTCGGCTATACAGTTAAGATTTTCGGCAATTTCTTTTCTTGTAAAACCGTGTCCGTTCGCCATAACGTCCGTGAGCTTATCCGTCCATTTTTCAATAAGATGTGCGCTGTCACCCTTGTTTATTTCGTAAGGCTTTACTTGGTTGTCAAGGCTCATAATCATATCGCCGTATAATCCTCCGGCAACCATTCTTCTAAGCATAGGCAGGGTCAGCTTAAAGCCGCTGTTTTTTTCAAGTCCCGACATATTCAGCGATACTACCGGAACCCTTTCCAAACCTGCCTTTACAAGCGCTTTTCTTAACAAGTGTATATAGTTTGACGCACGGCACCCGCCGCCCGTTTGAGTTATCATCAAAGCTGTTTTGTCAACATCATACTTTCCGCTTTGCAGGGCATGTATAAGCTGACCTATTACCAAAATTGCGGGGTAGCAGGTATCGTTATGTACATATTTCAGTCCTACTTGAGCAATCTCGGGACCGTCTGTTTCAAGCAGAACCGCCTTGTAACCGTAATGTATAAAAACATTTTTAATTATATTGAAATGAATTTTTGCCATCATAGGAATAAGAATGGTATAGTCTTTCTTCATTTCTTTTGTAAAGAGCAGTCTGCCCGTTTTGTCATAAACCAATTTTGCCATTGCCTTGCACACCTTTCAAATTTGCCGCTGCCGCCGTACCGCCTTATCTATCCTTTTTTTCAGTCGCTGCAAGCAGACTTCTAAGCCTTATTTTAACGGCGCCCAAATTTGTGATTTCGTCTATCTTTATTTGCGTATATATCTTTCCGTTGCGCTCCAAAATTGCGCGAACCTCGTCGGTAGTAATTGCGTCCACTCCGCAGCCGAACGATACAAGCTGTACAAGATCCATATCGTCATATCTGCTTACATATTCGGCGGCGGCATACATTCTTGAATGATATGTCCACTGATTCAACACATCGGTACTTTTTTTGCTTTCTTTATTGCTTATTACATCTTCGGAAATAACAGCAACGTCAAAGCCCGTAATCAGTTTGTCTATACCATGGTTTATTTCAGGGTCCGCATGATAAGGACGTCCTGCAATAACTATAATTCTTTTGCCCTCTTTTCGCGCCCTTTCCATTATTTCCATACCGTAGGCTCTTATCTTGTCAAAATGACTGTAATATTCCCTGTAAGCCTCCTTTGAGGCCTCTTTAACATCTTTAAGGGTTATGCCGTCAAAATATTTTTGCAGCTCCGCACAAATCTTCTTCGGAAAATCTTTTTCCCTATGGATACCGACAAACTCGTGAAAAAACTTTATCTTATCAATATCCTTTACATTTGCGTGTATAACCTCCGGATAGTATGCCACAACAGGGCAGTTATAATGGTTGTCACCAAGACTTTCGTCAAAGTTATATGACATACACGGGTAAAATATCGTATCCACGCCGTTGTCTATAAGCCAACGAACGTGACCGTGCATCAGCTTTGCAGGAAAACACACCGTATCCGAGGGAATTGTTTGCTGACCGTGAAGGTAGAGTTTTCTTGTAGAAAAAGGTGAAGCGATAACCTCAAATCCCAGTTTTGTCAAAAATGTATGCCAAAACGGCAAAAGCTCAAACATATTAAGTCCCATCGGAATACCTATTTTTCCTCTTTTTCCCTCAATCGGTTTGTACTCTCTCAACAAACGCAGCTTATATTGATATATATTCATACTTTCGTCGGGTTCTTTCTTTGTAACAGGTCTTTCGCACCTGTTCCCTGCAATAAATTTTCCGCCATCGTTAAACGTATTTACGGTAAGACGGCAATTATTGCTGCACCCGCCGCAATTTACGGAACGTATTTCGTGCTTGAATGTTTTAAGTCCGTCCACATTCAAAATTTCGGACTTTGATTTTCCGTCCCACCATGAACAAGCATAAAGCGCCGCACCGTAAGCTCCCATAAGTCCGGAAATTTGCGGTCTTACAACATTTGTACCCATTTCCTGTTCAAATGCACGAAGTACAGCGTCATTAAGGAAAGTACCGCCCTGTACCACTATTTTGTTGCCAAGCTCGCGTGGGCTTGCAACTCTTATTACCTTATAAAGGGCATTTTTCACCACACTAAGACATAATCCCGACGAAATATCCTCTATTGTTGCTCCGTCCTTTTGAGCCTGTTTAACGGATGAATTCATAAATACTGTACAGCGCGAACCGAGATCTACCGGGTGCTTTGCAAGAAGTCCCAGTTTGGAAAATTCTTCTGCTGAATATCCCAGAGCGTTTGCAAAGGTCTGAAGAAACGAACCGCAGCCCGAAGAGCAAGCCTCATTAAGAAATATATTATCTATTGCTCCGCCCCTTATTTTAAAGCATTTTATATCTTGACCGCCTATGTCAATGATAAATTCAACATCGGGCATAAACTTTTTTGCCGCCGTAAGGTGAGCAATCGTTTCAACTATTCCGTAATCTGCGTGAAACGCATTCTTTATAATTTCTTCTCCGTAACCCGTAACAGCCGAAGCGGCAATTTTTATATCGGGATTAATTTCATAAATATGTGTAAGAAAGTCCTTTACTATCGGTACGGGATTACCGCTGTTAGACATATATTCAGAGTACAGCAATGTACCGTCTGCGGCTGCCGCAACGCCCTTTACCGTTGTAGAGCCTGCGTCTATGCCCACAAAAACATCGCCGCTGAAGCCTTTTAAATCGCCTGTTTTCACTGTTGCCGAAGAATGTCTTTTTCTAAATTCGTCAAGTTCCGCCTTGTTTTCAAAAAGAGGTCTGTTAAACGCAAAATTGCCCGTACCCTTGTAGACCTCTGTTTTTGCGGCTGCGTCATTAAAATCAATCTTTTTTTCGGCGCAAAGAGCCGACCCCAACGCAACATAATACAATGAATTATCGGGACAAAATCCTTTTGTTTTCAATGCCTTGTCGAAATATTCCCTCAATTGCGGAATAAAGGTTAAAGGTCCTCCGAGATATACAATGTTTCCCGTTATTTCACGTCCCTGCGCAAGACCCGCAATAGTCTGGTTAACAACAGCCATAAATATGCTTGCCGCAACGTCCGTTTTCTTTGCTCCCTGATTAAGAAGCGGCTGTATATCCGTTTTTGCGAAAACGCCGCAGCGTGACGCAATTGTATATATTTTTTCGTGCTTTTCGGCAAGAGCATTGAGCTGTTCAATAGGAACATTCAAAAGAGTTGCCATTTGGTCTATAAACGCGCCTGTACCTCCTGCACAAGAGCCGTTCATACGAACTTCCATTCCGCCGGACAAAAACAAAATTTTGGCATCTTCACCGCCAAGCTCAATTATAACATCGGTACCGGGAATAAAGGTTTTTGCGGCAACTCTTGTTGCGTAAACCTCTTGAACAAAATCTATGCCGCAAAAATTTGCAACTCCCATACCGGCGGAACCTGACATAGCTATAAGAGCGCCTTCAACATTCGGCACTTCCTTACGAACTTTTTTCAAAAGCTCCGAAATTTTACTTGTTATCTGAGAATAGTGTCTTTCATAAGTTTTATATATAATATTATTATCTTCATCAAGTACAACACATTTTACTGTTGTTGAGCCGATGTCAAGACCGATTCTTAACATTAAGACATTCTTCCTTTCGGCAAAAATCCTGTGCGAAAAAACTTTAACGTCCGCAAAGATTTATTTATCTAATCAGTATAATATTATAACTTAACATAAAGCGCTTTTTATTCTTTTAAGTAAATATAATTCTAAAATACATAGCAACAAAGCCATTTTTTACCAAATCGAATTTTTCTATTTACGAATATTCGCCCCACCTTTCACATATCGCCTAAATAAACTTATGCCGCGCGATTGTAGTTAATGAAAGTTAAGGGCTCTGCCCTTAAAACCCGCCAAAGGCTCCGCCTTTGGAATCCGCAAGCCTTTGAAAAGGCTTGACCGAAACTTTTGACTATGGGTATATAAACTAACGCCGCGCGAAAACTTTTGACTATGGCTAAATTAACTTACGCCGCGCGATTGTACTTATCGTTTGCAGTACGAGCGAACGGAGTGAGCGACAGCGCGAATTGAGAGCGCAGGCACTGCGCTACGAGCGAACGGAGTGAGCGACAACGCGAATCGCCCGCGCCGGCTCGGCGCCGCGAATTGACAGTGCGGGCACCGCACCGCGAATTGAGGGCGCAGGCACTGCGCAGTTAAGGGCTTTGCCCTTAAAACCCACCAAAGGCTCCGCCTTTGGAATCCGCAAGCCTTTGTAAAGGCTTGACCGAAACTTTTGACTATGGGTATATAAACTAACGCCGCGCGAAAACTTTTGACTATGGCTAAATTAACTTACGCCGCGCGATTGTACTTATCGTTTGCAGTACGAGCGAACGGAGTGAGCGACAGCGCGAATTGAGAGCGCAGGCACTGCGCTACGAGCGAACGGAGTGAGCGACAACGCGAATCGCCCGCGCCGGCTCGGCGCCGCGAATTGACAGTGCGGGCACCGCACCGCGAATCGCCCGCGCCGGCTCGGCACTGTGAATCGAGAGCGCGGGCACCGCACCGGCGCCGCGAATCGTCTGTTTTTGACTATTGTATTTTTCCTTAAATTGTAATATAATACTTTTGTGTAAGATTACGGCAAAATGACAATAAATAATAATAAAGGGTCTGATTCCCGTCTATAAATGTCTTGATGCCGCAAAATAAAACTATTATCGTTGTTACGGACAGAACACTTTACACGTTGAATTGATATTTTAATATGAAACGGACAGGGTTTTATTATGTTTAAGTTATATAATGTTTTTAAAAACCACCGCCGTATAGTCCTGTTTTTTTGTGATTTAATACTATGGAATATTTCTTACTATATGGCATTCGCCATTAATAAAAACGATTTTTCGCTTGATAAATACAGCAATATCTTTTTTTGCGGTTTGATTGTCGAAAATATATGCTTTACGGTATTATTTCTGCTTTTTAGGCTATATGACAAAATGTGGCGATATGCCGACATTGAGGACTTTTTCTATGCCGGTATAGCCTCTTTAACAGCAAATCTCGTCTTTATGTCGTGTATGATGATTATCGGAAACGAACAGAACCATTTGAACCTTGGCTCGCAAATATATATTACGTTTGCATTGATGTCAACATTTTTCGTTATGATGTTCCGTATAATCTACAGATTAAACAAAATTCTTGAACGGCGCAACCTTGCAGGCAAAGCCAAAAAAAGACTCCTTATTGTCGGTGCAGGCGAAGGCGCTTTGTCGGTTTTGAGCGAATTGTCGAAGTCCCCCGGAAACGAATATATACCTGTTTGTATTGTCGATGACGACAAAGAAAAATTATACCGCCGCATTGCAGGCGTTAAGGTTGCAGGAACAACATACGAAATTCCGGAAATATGCAGTAAAAACGATATTGAAGTAATTTTGTTTACAATATCTCAAATAAGCGTTGCCGACAAAAAACGCATTCTTGACACCTGTGCAAAAACTCATCTTGAGGTTAAAATTATTCCCAACATATATAACCTTATGACATCGGGAGTTCCGATAACATCATCTATACGCCAAGTTGAAGTCGAGGACCTTTTGGGACGTGAGCCTGTTGTATTTGATACCGAAAAATACGGCAAATATATAATAGGTCAAACCGTTCTGGTAACCGGCGGCGGAGGGTCAATCGGCTCGGAGCTTTGCAGGCAGATAGCTCGCCTTAAACCCCGTCATCTTATTATACTCGACATATACGAAAACAATGCCTATGAAATCCAGCAGGAGCTTATACGCAAGCACGGTAATGATTTGTCTTTTGAGGTTCAAATTGCTTCCGTCCGTGACCGAGCAAAGCTGGAACATATATTTAAAACAAATAACATTGATGTTGTTTTCCACGCAGCCGCACACAAGCATGTACCCCTTATGGAAACAAACCCCGAAGAGGCTGTAAAAAACAATGTTTTCGGTACACTGAAACTGGTTGAAACAGCGGATAAATATCACGTCAAAAATTTTGTCCAAATTTCAACAGATAAAGCGGTAAATCCGACAAATATTATGGGTGCTTCAAAACGTATATGCGAAATGATTATACAGATGATGGGAAAACGCAGTAAAACAAACTTTGTCGCCGTAAGATTCGGAAATGTACTCGGCTCAAACGGTTCTGTCATTCCGCTGTTCAAAGAGCAAATACGCACGGGCGGTCCGGTTACCGTAACGCATCCAAACATTATAAGATATTTTATGACCATACCCGAAGCCGTTTCGCTTGTTCTTACCGCAGGAAGTCTTGCAAAAGGCGGTGAAATTTTTATTTTGGATATGGGTGAACCCGTTAAAATAAGAGTCCTTGCCGAAAACCTTATAAGGCTTTCGGGCTTTAAACCTTATGAGGACATTAAAATAGAATATACCGGTTTACGTCCGGGAGAAAAGCTGTATGAGGAGCTTCTCTTAAATGAAGAGGGTATTACAAAGACCGACAGCAAAAAAATATATATAGGCAAGCCCATAGAGTTTAACAATGAAATGTTTTTAAAGCATCTTTCACATCTTTATAATGCTGCTCAACATAACGATAAAGATGGAGTAGAAAAAATTATATCGGAAATTGTACCAACATTTCATCATTCCTCCAACAACAACGAAATTATCACAAATGAAGATTCCGATGAAGATGAATAAACCGCAGACATTCAATTCCATAAATCGAGTAGGAGGCTACCCATTAGTTGAGTAGCCGACCTCTCACACCACCGTGCGTACGGTTCCGTACACGGCGG
>CANQBK010000067.1 GCA_947589485.1 uncultured Clostridia bacterium
GCCACTTTCAAAAGCATACAGGTTGAAGCAGGAATTTTCTCAATATGGGTATATTTGTCCATATTTTGAGTAGCAGAAGAACAGTATGGCACCAAAAATCAAAAGTATGTATGTATGTTCCCAATGCGGATACGAAAGCGCCAAGTGGTACGGCAAATGCCCAAGCTGCGGAGAATGGAACACAATGACCGAAGAAATCCGCGAGTCATCTTCCGCCGTATCCGATTCGCTAAGACGTCTGCGAAAGCCGTCATCGTTTCCGATACCTATTTCGGAAATATCGACCGAGGACGAGGAAAGATATTTTACCGGCTCAAAAGAGCTTGACCGAGTGCTGGGCGGAGGTATCGTAAAGGGTTCACTTGTTCTTTTGGGCGGAGATCCCGGTATAGGAAAATCAACCATACTTCTTCAAATATGTAACCATTTGGGAAAAATCCTGAAAATCCTGTATATATCGGGAGAGGAATCAAAACGCCAAATCAAGCTGCGCGCCTCTCGTCTGGGAATAAATTGCAGCAACATTTTGGTTATGACGGAAACCGACATAGAAGCCGCCGCAGAACAAATACAAACCGAAAAACCCGATTTGGTTATGATTGATTCAATACAAACTATGAACTTCAAGGAGCTGAACTCTTCTCCCGGAAGCGTAACGCAGGTGCGCGAATGTACGAATATTCTTATGCGGACCTCAAAATCGCTCGATATTCCGTGTATTATTGTAGGTCACGTTAACAAGGACGGAGCAATTGCGGGTCCAAAAGTTCTTGAACATATTGTGGACGCCGTTCTGTACTTTGAGGGCGACAAGCAAATGTCATACCGTATTTTGAGAGCCGTCAAAAACCGATACGGTTCAACAAATGAAATAGGAGTTTTTAAAATGACCGACACTGGACTTTCCGAGGTGGAAAATCCTTCGCTTATGCTGTTGTCGGGACGTCCGAAAAACGTATCGGGAACGTGCGTGGCGTGCGCTATGGAGGGTACACGCCCCATATTAGCCGAAATACAGGGGCTTGTAACAAATTCGGGCTACGGCAATCCGAGAAGAATGTCAACCGGTTTTGATTATAACCGTATGTCAATGCTTTTGGCGGTTCTGGAAAAAAGATGCGGTTATTTTTTCTCCAGCCTTGACGCATATATAAATGTAGTAGGCGGGCTTCGTCTTGACGAACCCGCAGCCGACCTTGCCGTAACGGTTGCCCTTGTAAGCAGCCTTAAAGATATTATTGTTCCCGATGATATTCTCGCTTTCGGCGAGGTTGGTCTTACAGGCGAGATACGTTCCGTAAATCAAGCGGCATTGCGCGTAAACGAAGCCTCAAGACTCGGCTTTAAAAAATGTATTCTTCCCTACCATAACATAAACAGTATACTGCTTTCGTCCCAAAGCGATATGGAGCTTATAGGGGTACGCAATATCAGAGAGGCTGTTTCGGTTCTTGCGAATTAACAGCGGCTTGTGGTTCTATTTTATGGACACACCCGTTTACCGTACAGTCCGTTATCTCCGATGCGCTTTCAAGACGGCAGTACCCGTCCGACTGATATATACAATTTTCATCGCATGGGATCAATGTCATTCTACCACCCCGTAAATAATATTTTAATGATAGTATGGTACATATTCATACGATTATACGGCACACAATACAACAAAAGTTCGGAAAAAAATCGGAGGCAGCACCTCCGATTTTTTTGTAAAAAGATATTAAACTCTCTTGAAATTTTTTTCTATTTCGCGTTTTGACATAAAGAAATATACAGGACGTCCGTGCGGACAATATTTTATTTCGGGATTGCGTTCAAGGGTAAGGGCAAGTTCTATAAGCTCACGGGGGTGACTTGTATTTCCCGCTTTAACCGCCGCGCGGCAAGCCGTGTTTTGGTAAATCCATTCCATTTTTTCGGATAGAATAAGTTTTTTGTGCTTTAAAAGATAATCCGCAATTTCCATAAATTGCCCTGTTATCTCCATATTTTCAAGTATGATAGGCACAGAACGCAGTATTAATGTTCCGCTGCCAAATTCGTCAACATCAAACCCCGCCTCCATAAGCAGCTCCTTGTTGTCCAAAACGGCTTGACATTCGCTTTTGTCAAGAGTTATTGTAATGGGTTCAAGCAGCATTTGAGGCATCGACTGTTTATGGCGGCGCTTTAACTCCTCGTATATCAGCCTTTCGTGCGCCGCGTGCTTGTCGATAAACATAAGTCTGTCATCGGAATATTCTATAATTATATATGTCGAAAAAGCCTCTCCGATATATCTTGTAAACGCCTGTCTTTTATCGGCGTCAACAGTAACCGCCTCTTCGACTACGACTTCATTGTTATTTTCAGCGTCTGATCGACTTTCACGGCAGGTTACGTCCGATTCGATTTCCGTATCCTGTTCCGTCTTAATCGTCTTTTCGTCCTCGGACTGTTTCGGACTTTTTTCCGTTACGGTTCCCTCGGCTGAGGATAAGCCGCTGCCGAAAGTACGGTTTTCTTCGGCTCTGTTTATTACATCGGATAAGCCGAACTCTGTTTTTTGCATAAACGGGCTTTCGGGAACGGTTCCCGTTTTTTTCTTATAATCAAAAGCGTCCGTAAGGTTTACAGTATGTATCGGAGGTTTTTCTTTAAAATATGCTCCTCCCACGGAAAACGAATCGGAAAGCAGATTTCCGTTATAATTCGTTTCGGAGGGCATATATATTTGCGGTTCGTCCTTGCTGTTATCGGGTTTTTCGTATGAAAATCCGAGTTGGACGCCTTTGTCTGCGGTAGGACCCAAAAGTACGGGATCGGTCGGCACAAAATTCAAATCGTTCTCGCGGCTGTTTCTCGGATCATATTCTGAAATTGCTGATTTAACCGCATAATATACGCAATCGTAAATAGGGCGTTCGTTTGTAAAGCGTATTTCGAGCTTAGCGGGATGAACGTTTACATCGAGCGACGAGCAATTTACTTCAATATCAATAACGCAGGCGGGAAATTTGCCGGTCATAATAGATCCTTTATACGCCTGCTCCAATGCCGCAGCAGCGGTCTTGGTACGAACGTACCGCCCGTTTACAAAAAAAATCTGCATACTGCGGTTTGCACGATTCGAGGCTGTCGGCTTGGAAATATAGCCGCTCAGCTTAACACCGCCGTACTCATAAGACGCAGGTATAAGCGAGGAATAAAACTGTTTTCCGAATATCTGAAAAACGGCATTGTCCAACTTTCCGTTTCCCGATGTTTTCATAACCTGTTTGCCGTCCCTTATGAATGTAAATCCTATTTCGGGATGCGACAAGGCTATTCTGTCCATAAGTGTTGAAACTGCGTTGGACTCTGCGACGTCTTTTTTCAAAAACTTCATTCTTGCGGGAACATTGTAGAAAAGGTCACGCACAATAAACGTAGTACCCTGAGGACAGCCCACAATATCAAAAGACTTTTCCTCGCCGCCGTCCAATGTATAACGTGTACCTTCGGACTCGTTTATGTTTTTTGTCATCAATTCGACCTTTGACACCGCACAAATTGACGCAAGAGCCTCACCTCTGAAACCGAGAGTGGCAATACTGTCAAGGTCGTTACTTTCGGCAATTTTACTCGTTGCATGGCGCAAAAAAGCGTTTTTGACGTCCTCTCTCATAATGCCGTTTCCGTTGTCGGTTACGCGCATAAAGGTAATACCGCCGTTTTTAATTTCAACGGTAATTGCGTTTGCATGTGCATCTATTGAATTTTCCACAAGCTCCTTAATAACCGACGAGGGACGTTCAATTACCTCTCCCGCCGCAATAAGCTCGGAAACCTGCTTTGAAAGAATATTTATCGCTCCCATATTTTCACCTTTATTCCCAACATTACAGAACGAAATGTCAAAGTCTTTGCCTCATCTTTGAACCGAACAAAATTTTAATAGCAGTCCCAATTGTAGAGGACATCATCAAAATTTAATTCTTTAAGATTTTTTTCGTTTATGAAAAATGCTCCTACTCCCGAATCACCCCATAAGATTTCTTTTCCGTCTTTACCGGTTTCGGAATCAAGCTGAAAAAGCATGGTATTGTATTTGCCTGTCATTTCATAATTTCTGGGATCGTACTGGGTAAAAAACGGATAGCCGAGAAGCCAATGACCGCTTGTTGAATCTATCATCTTGCTAAATTCCTCTTCGTCAAGCAAATCATAAGATACTGTATCTTCATCAAGCTCTATACCCAATTCTTCTGCCGTGTCATATAGTACGGAACGGAAATTGTAGTCGCAGTCGTTCATAAAAACATACTCATTTTTAAAGTTTACGGCAAATTCTCCCATAACCGGAAATAAATTGTCGTCATCTTCCTCCAGACTTAATGTTGTCGGAATTTCAAGTGATTCAATATCTTTCTCCGTAATTTCGGTATTTATTTTTTTGTGGAACACGACCTTATATCCGTCATGTTCGGGTCCGTCATACGACATACCGTAATCATCATCGTTTAAAATAAAGAATTGTAACATACCCTCCTTGGGAAAAACATCATTTTCGGGCAATTCGCTCATATTAAGCTGTGCAAGCATAACGAGCTTTTCCCCATTGTTCGTTTCGGGATACGGCATATCGGGATCCCAATACGGAACACCTCCTATCTTGCTGTCAAACAGTCCGAGAGTTTTATCACAATCCAACTCTAATCTTATTGCTTTTTTCTTGGTTTTATTTTTTACTGCATCATATAATTTTTTAATCTGTTCATCTGTGGGTAAATTTTTTTTCATCATAAATCCTCCTTGTGTACCGGTAAAACCATTTTATTTCTTTCCCATTTTAACCGGTTCAAAAAGTATATTCATAAACTCAAGCGGCGTTAAGGTGTTTATGTCAATGGATTTTATTCTCTTTTCAAACCGAACAAAATTTTAGCCGCAGTCCCAATTATAGAGGACATCATCAAAATTTAATTCTTTAAGACTTTTTTCGTTTATGAAAAATGCTCCCACTCCCAAATCGCCCCATAAGACTTCTTTTCCGTCTTTACCGTCTTCGGAATCAAGCTGAAAAAGCACGGTGTTGTATTTTTCCGCCATTTCATCATTTCTGGGATCGCACTGGGTAAAAAACGGATAGCCGAGAAGCCAATGACCGCTTGTTGAATTTATCATCTTGTTAAGCTCCTTTTCGTCAAGCAAATCATAAGAATCTGTATCTTCATCAAGCTCTATACCCAATTCTTTTGCCGTGTCATATAGTACGGAATTGAAATTGCAGTCGCAGTCGTTCATAAAAACATACTCATTTTTAAAGTTTACGGCAAATTCTCCCGTAACCGGAAATAAATTGTCGTCATCTTCCTCGATACTTAATGTTGTCGGAATTTCAAGGGATTCAATATCTTTCTCCGTAATTTCTGTATTTATTTTTTTGTGGAACACGACCTTATATCCGTCATGTTCGGGTTCATCAAGCGGCATACCGTACAAATCATCGTTTAAAATAAAGAATTGTAACATCCCTTCCTTGGGAAAAACATCATTTTCGGGCAATTCACTCATATTAAGCTGTGCAAGCATAACGAGCTTTTCCCCATTGTTCGTTTCGGGATACGTCATATCGGGATTCCAATACGGAACACCGCCTATCTTGCTGTTAAACAGTCCGGGAGTTTTATCACAATCCAACTCTAATCTTATTGCTTTTTTCTTGGTTTTATTTTTTACTGCATCATATAATTTTTTAATCTGCTCATCTGTGGGTAAATTTTTTTTCATAATAAATCCTCCTTGTGTATCGGTAAAACCATTTTATTTCTTTGCCATTTTAACCAGTTCAAAAAGTATGTTCATAGACTCAAGCGGTGTTAAGGTGTTTATATCAATGGATTTTATTCTCTTTTCAAGAGGAGTTTCTTCGGCTTCAAGAGTAAGCTGAGTATCTTCTTTCTTGATTTTTTTGGATTTTTGGATACGCTTTGTCCCTTCAAGTTCCGAAAGAATGTCTTTTGCACGTTTAATAACACTTTCGGGAAGTCCTGCAAGACCCGCAACCTCAACCCCGTAGCTTTCGTCAGCGGCGCCGGGAATAATCCGCCTTAAAAAAATTATGTCATCTCCTTTCTTGATTGCGGCTATATTATAGTTTTTTACTCCCTTTATTGTGTCCTCAAGAACCGTAAGCTCATGGTAGTGCGTTGCAAAAAGGGTCTTGGCACCGAGTTTCTTTTTGTCGGCAACATACTCAAGAACTGCACGGGCTATGCTCATACCGTCATACGTTGACGTACCCCTGCCTATTTCATCGAGTATAAGCAGACTGTTTTTTGTTGCGTTTTTCAGAATATATGCAACCTCGTTCATCTCAACCATAAACGTGGACTGACCTGTTGACAGATCATCTGATGCACCTATTCTGGTAAACACTCTGTCAATTATTGATATTTCAGCGCTTTTTGCCGGAACATACGAACCCATTTGAGCCATAAGCACAATAAGAGCCGTTTGGCGCATATATGTGGACTTGCCTGCCATATTCGGTCCCGTTATTATTGCAACACGGTTATCCTCCATATCGAGAAACACATCGTTCGGGACAAAACGTGTATCCGTCATAATATTTTCCACAACAGGGTGCCGGCTGTCGGAAAGATTTATTATTCCCTTGTCGTTTATTACAGGACAACAAAAATCATTGTTAAAGGCAACCTCGGCAAGGGAAGCCAAAAAATCAAGGGCGGCAACGGAATCGGCTGTTTTGTTTATACGCTCCGTGGCTTCCGCCACCACTTTGCGAACCGTATCTAAAATTACATATTCCAGCTCATAAGAACGGTCCTTTGCGCCGAGAATACGCTTTTCAAGCTCTTTCAGTTCTTGGGTTATATATCTTTCACCACCAACAAGAGTTTGTTTGCGTATGTACTCATCGGGTACCATTTCCTTATATGAATTTGAAACCTCTATATAATATCCGAACACACGGTTATACCCTATTTTCAGTTTTGAAATTCCCGTGCGTTCACGCTCGTTAAGCTCTATTTGAGCCATAATTGACGAACTGTTGTTCATATCGTTTCTTAATTCGTCAAGCTCTTTGTTAAAGCCGTCACGAATCATTCCACCCTCACGCACGGAGAAAGGCGGGTCATCACAAATCGCGCTGTCTATCAGTTCTGATATGTCATCAAGAGTATCAATATCTTCGTACAACCGTCGTATAATGCCGCTGTGGGCATCTTTGACTGTTTCCTTTATTTTGGGCAGCTTTTTAAGGGACGAACACATTGAACGCAGCTCTCTGGCATTTGCCGAGCCGTAGACGATTCTTGTAACAGCCCGCTGTATGTCGCTTACTCCGTTAAGGGCTTCACGAATATCCGAACGCATAACGGGATTTTCAAAAAGCTCCGTAACACCGTTTTGGCGTTTTATGATTTTTGCCATACTGACAAGGGGTTTTTCCACGCAGCTTCTCATCAATCTTTTTCCCATTGAAGTTTTGGTTCTGTCAAGTACGGAAAGCAAACACGCAGACTTGTTTTTACCGTTAAGCGGTTCGGTAAGCTCCAAGTTGCGTCTGGTGTTAAAATCAATATGTACATACTGTTCTTCACGGTAAAGTTTGATTTTGGAAATACGTTCCAAACCGTTAATTTGCGTGCGCATAAGATATGACAAAAGCGCCCCGAGCGATGAAACCGTTTGTACGCAGTCCTCTAAATTCAGCTCTTCAAGATTTTTCGCCTTAAATTGTTTTAATACGGTTTTTTCGGCATCCGCATAAGAAAATTCATCGTCATCAAGCATAGTCACGCAAGCCGACAGCTTATCCTTTATAAACTTTCCGAGAGTTTTCATTTCAACGGCAGCGCCGCATATAAGAATTTCCTTTGGGCTGTATTTAAGAAGTTCATCTTTTACAGAACCTTCCCCTGCTTCGTTTTCCACGATAGTAGCATACAGCTCTCCTGTGGAAATATCACAAAACGAAAGTCCCGTTTTATCCTTTCGAGTAAAAATACTGCAAATAAAATTATTGCTGCTTTCGTCCAGCATACTCGATTCCATTACAGTACCCGGAGTTACTATGCGAATTATTTCACGGTTCACAAGTCCCTTTGCTTTGGACGGGTCCTCCGTTTGTTCGCATATTGCTACTTTAAATCCTTTTTCTACCAGTCTTGCAATATATGTTTCCGCACTGTGAAAAGGCACTCCGCACATAGGCGCGCGTTCATTAAGTCCGCAGTCTTTTCCCGTAAGGGTAAGTTCAAGCTCCTTGGAAACGAGCTTTGCGTCGTCAAAAAACATTTCATAAAAGTCACCGACTCTGAAAAAAACTATCGAATCTTTATTTTTTTCTTTCACACTCAAATACTGCTGCATCAACGGTGAAAGTCCCGCCATTTTTATATTCCTCCGTAAGTCAATTTAAAATTAAATCCCGTTAAAAGCTGTTTTATAACGGCATACATTAAGGCTCCGATACCGACAATTTATTTTCCCGAAATTTTAAGACAATTACAGTCAGCCACACCCTCCACATTCAGCACAGCTTCCGGAACAGGACGGCGTATAATCCGCTGTTTCGGGATCTTCTCCTATGCACGATTTCCTTATGATTGCTTCTATTCGATTTATAAGCATATCAAATTCGCCTTTTGCGTCATTGTAGGCAATCATTCTTTCGTTGCTCATAGCCTTGGCATACGCCGAGCGCATTTCATTGTTTAGCTTTATCAGCTTTTCCTTATCGCGTTCATTTTCTTCCTTTGACGTTTCATTGCTTATGGAAAGCCTTTTCAAGTTAAATTCGCCTATAAGCTCCTGAAGCTCCTCATCTTCATCTGCCGCCTGCTTTGCTATTTGGTATTTAAGGTACGCCTCTTCGTTCTGTATCATTTTACCTAATTGCCTTGTCAGCTCAATTATATCCATATTATTTATTCTCCTTTTTCCGAATATTATATTAAATATTTTAGCAAATACATATCTTTATGTCAAACAAATCCGACAAAAAAGCTCACGGCTAAAACATCATTACCGTGAGCTTTTTTCATCAACATCTTCTTTTAAAGAAAAATCCTATAAGACACCCTATAATTAAAACAATAAACGAAATACCGAGAAGAATAATATTTTCTGCCGAAATGGTCGTATCGGTTTCTGCCGTTCGGGAATCCTCTCCCCTATTTAACATATTTTTTTCGCCATCGGGCAATTCGCCAAAATCCCTTTTTCCTCGGAAATTATCGGACGGTATATCACCTTCGACAGCTCCGTCCGGCATTTCGGGAGGTTGAACTCCCCCGTCGCTGTTTTCCTGAATCATATTTCCGTCTTGTCCGTTAGGCAATGTCGGTCTGTCGGCAAATCTGCTGTTTTCCTCCGTATTGTCCGACATTTCGGCAACAGTTGTAACGCTGAGCTGTTCGCCTCCGCTGACGTTCACGCGGCTGTCCTCGTTACCGAACATACCCATTCTTCCCTTTCCTCCGCGCATTCTGTTTCCGCCTAAACCCGTGGAATTTGAGGAATTATCTATCGTCATTTCGGTTTCCGTTTCACCTACGGTAAGTGTACAGGTATCTCCGACTTTCATTTCAGGTGTACTGACAATCACGGAAGAAAAACTGTACGGAACGACTTCCGACAACAACACTTTACCGTCCGAATCCTTAACGGAAACCTCGGTTCCTGCAGACGCTGAAGTTCCGTAAATTAAAAATCCCTGACTTGAAGACGAATCAAAGCCCTCCGCCATACCGCCGCTTCCGCAGGCGATAACCGTACCGCCGTCAATTTTGCAAATGCCGCCATTTTCACTAGCGAAGTCTATCGCATTATTGCCGCCGTCGTCGCCGACGCTGATAAATATTTTTCCTCCGCTGATATATATATCTTTGTTGGAATCGAGTCCGTCCGAATCTCTGCCGTTCTCATTTGTTACGGTTATTTCTCCTCCGGAAATATTTATCACTGAATTTTCGCCGTAACCGTTGGCATTTATTCCGTCATCGGTCGGCTTAATATTGATATTTCCGCCCGCTATATCAATCCGAACCGCTTCAAGGCCCTCATAGCAAGACGGTATACTTATATTTCCCGACTCTATATACATATAAGCGGTTTCGTCGTCGTTCGATACGGTAATTCCGTCGTTTCCGGCAGATACGGTAATATCTGCATTCTTTATACGAACGCTGTCGTTGGTATGTACACCGTCCTGAACGGCGGACACGCTGATAGAGCCGCCTGTAATCACCAAATCGTCATTACATACTATACCGTGCCGATATTCAGTCTTTACACTGAGCTTTCCGCTGCCGTTTATCGTCACGTCATCTCTTGAATATATCGCTCCGTCCACATTTTCCGAAACAGCATTATCATTGTATGACGCTCCTGACGACAGTGCATTTTCTGTTCCGTCAGCCAGTGTAAAAAAGACCTTGCCTGCCTGTTCGATTCGGACGGCCGCATCATCGCTGCAATTGACGGAAACACCGTCCAACATCAGCCATATTTTGTCGTTGCCGTTTGCTTCAATCAAAATCTGACCGTCCGAAAGTTTTCCCGAAATCCTGTATTTTCCGCCGTACACTATATAGACGTCGCCGTCGTTTATATAGGCTCCGTTCCCTTTAACGGTACTTTTACCATCGTTCGACAAGGAAATTTGGGTAGCGTCGGCTGTGTCCCAGCTTGAATTTAAATCATTTTCCGTAAAAAATTCACTGCTGTTTTCTTCGTTAGAAACAACGGAAATTCCGAGAGTTTCGCCGTTCATAAATAAAATGGCAACAATCAGCGTACACAATACGATAACAATACAAATCGCATCAATATGCTTATGCGTTGACATAGGCTCCTCCTTATCCCGTATAATCCCCATTATAGCTTAACATAACAACACTTTTTACGCCGTTCATTTCCGACAAAATGTTTATAAAATCCGTATTATCATCTTTCAGCCTTATTTCCATATTAAGCTCTATGCCGCCCTTTTGAGCCGTTTTACTTTTTACCGAACAGCGCAGTGCCATTTTTTCAAGATATTCCTTTGCCGCTTTTTCGCTTTCGTGGTTCTCGCATTGCAGAACAACTATATACGGATTACTGCGTGATTTCCTGTTTACGAACACCAACAAAATCAATCCTACAATTACACTGCCGATAATTGCCAACGGGATCATACCCGACGCAAGAACAACGCCCACGGCGATTGCCCAAAAAAGAAAGGCTATATCAAGAGGGTCTTTTATTGCGGTTCTGAAACGAACAATAGACAATGCTCCGACCATACCGAGGGAAAGCACAACATTTGAAGTAACAGCAAGAATTACGATAGTTGTAATCATAGTCAGCGCCACTAAAGTCACTCCGAAAGACGAGGAGTACATTACACCGTTATACGTTTTTTTGTAAACGAGGAAAATAAAAATCCCGATACCGAAAGCCAAAATGAGAGCAATCACCATATCAAGAATACTAACTCCCGAAATATTTTCCAAAAAACTCGATTTAAAAATATCACTAAAATTCATAATTTTTTTCCTTTCTTGTCACTGTTTGTTTTTATCCGTAAATACGGCATTGAGCATACTTTGAAAAAGCCGATGTTCCACGCCCTACAAGCTGTATTGCGTCGCGGATTATATCGGGAAGAAAAGCGTCAAACTTCACTTCCATAATTATGGGTGCGTTACCTGCGGGGACAGTAACAAAATCTTTGTTCAAAAAATCCGTACCCCTAAGTCCGGTCCGTATATCGTAATCAAAGGTAACACGCACATTTCCCGGTCCGTAAACAAACGGTTCACGCACATAATCAACAACTGTTTTTGGAGCAAGTCCTTCGGACTTTATTTTATAATGCAGCTCACTAAAAAGCGAAATTGTGCTGTCTTTCAGCCATACAATATCCCCTTTAAGTATTGACGATGCCTGTTGCTCCGTAATACGAACCGACTGTTTATTGCAAAGACCGTTCAGCTTACTCTTTTTTTCCAGACATAAAAAGTCCGTATTGAAGTTATAGTAACGTATACGGAATTTTTCACGTCTGTTAAATCCTTCGATTTTTTCTCTCAGCGCCCTATCCGAGGCATTGTCGAAGTACAAGCTGCGAACGAAATATTTTCCGTCGGCGGCGTGTGAATCAATGCTCATAATGACTCTCAATCGACTGCGAAGAGCCAAATAATCGGCGCGGTTTATTTCCGTTTTTAATTCGTGTCGAAATTTCATCGGTATAGTCCCTCCTTTCTTTTACCGGCATAATTTTACGATACGAAACTTAAACGAACCTTAAGTGCCGAGCCGGCACGGGCGATTCGCGGCGCAGTGCCTGCGCTCTCAATTCGCGCTGTCGTTCGCTCCGCTCACTCTTAACTCAAACAACAAATGCTTTCGCGCGGCATAAGCTAATATTATTGAAAATGATAG
>CANQBK010000068.1 GCA_947589485.1 uncultured Clostridia bacterium
GATAGTTAAGGGCTTTGCCCTTAAAAACCCACCAAAGGCTCTGCCTTTGGAATCCGCAAGCCTTTGAAAAGGCTTGACCGAAACTTTTGACTATGGGTACATAAACTTACGCCTCATAGTGAGTTTGTTTAAAAAGGTGATTATGTTTGAAAGAAATTTATCTTGATAATAGCTCAACAACAAAGCCGTGTGACAGGGCTGTAAAAAAAGTCGTTGAAATGATGACGCAAAAATACGGTAACCCGTCGTCACTCCACTCGAAAGGACTTGAAGCTCAACACGAACTTGAATATGTGCGGAGCTTGTGCGCCGATATTCTTGCGGCAGATAAAAGTGAAATCTACTTTACATCAGGCGGTACCGAGGGCAATAACACTGCCGTGTTCGGAGCCGTAAATGCGCTCAAACGTCGCGGAAACAAAATCGTTACCACAGCAATAGAACATTCGTCCGTAACTGAGGCAATGAAAAAACTTGAAAATGACGGATTTGAGGTTGTATATATAGAGCCTGACGGCAACGGCAGAGTAAGCGCAGAAGATTTTGAAAAAGCAATAGATAAAAAAACAATACTTGTCAGCGTTATGGCTGTAAATAATGAGATAGGAGCCGTTCAACCGGTAGATAAAATACGAAAAATTATAAACAAAAAAGGCTCTCCTGCCATATATCACGTTGATGCGGTTCAGGCATTCGGAAAAATACCCGTAAAAGCCAAAAAACTCGGAGCAGATATTATTACGGCAAGCTCACATAAAATACACGGTCCGAAAGGCGCCGGAATTTTGTACATAAAAAAGGGTACAAGAATACTTCCGCTCCATTATGGCGGAGAACAGGAAAAAAAGATACGTCCGGGAACGGAAGCACTTCCTGCAATATGCGGTATGGGTGCGGCAATTGAGGAACTTTCGGATATGAACCAAAAAATGGAAAAAATCACCGAACTTAACAAATATTGCCGTGAAAAAGTATCCGAAATCGAAAACATTAAAATAAATTCGGATACCGAATGTATACCTTATATTCTAAACTTTTCAGTTAAGGGAATACGCTCGGAAACTATGCTTCATTTTCTTGCGAGCGAGGGAATATTTGTTTCAAGCGGCTCGGCTTGTGCAAAAGGAAAAAAGAGCCATGTCCTGTCGGCTATGAAAATAAACGCTTCAATTGCCGATTCTGCAATCAGAATCAGTTTTTCGCGCTATAACACAAAAAATGACGTTGATGAATTGATAAAATCAATAATAAAAGCAAACAACACACTTGCAAGAACACGATAAAAATGGTACACTTCTTTTTGTAATTATGTTTAAGTGTGGGGACTGAATAAATGAAAGAAATATTACTTATTAAACTTGGAGAGATAGTATTAAAAGGTCTTAACCGAAAGGCGTTTGAGGACAAGCTCATAAAAAATATCAGACGCCGTCTTGCTAAGATTGGAAAGTTTACCGTCCGCTGTTCACAATCCACGATAACCGTTACGCCGGTTACAGATGATGAGGATATTGACGAGGCAGCCGAGTGTGTATCCAAAATTTTCGGTATAGCGGCATTTTCCCGTGCCTGTACCGTAGAAAAGGATATGGATAAAATAAAACAGGCGGCAGCGGAATATCTTAAAGATATTTTTGATACTGCGTCAACCTTTAAGGTGGAGGCAAAGCGTTCCGATAAAAAGTTTCCGTATAAATCTCCGGAAATATGCAATGAATTGGGCGGTTGGCTGCTTGAAAAATTTCCCGAAATGACTGTTGATGTTCATAATCCCGATGTTACGGTTACAGTGGAAATACGCGATTTTGCGGCATATATCCGTGCCGGAGCAATAAGGGGAGCCGGAGGTATACCGGTAGGTACGGGAGGCAAGGCGTGCGTGCTTATTTCGGGTGGAATAGACAGTCCCGTTGCCTCCTATATGATGGCAAAAAGGGGGTTGGAGCTTACGGCGGTACATTTTGCCAGTCCTCCGTATACGAGCGAACGCGCCGAAGAAAAGGTCAAGGAGCTGCTTGAAAAAGTATCGGATTACAGCGGCAGAATAAAAATGATTACCGTTCCGTTTACGGAAATACAGGAATCCATAAGGGATAACTGCCGTGAAGAATACTTTACAATTATAATGAGAAGATTTATGATGCAAATAGCCGAAAGGCTTGCGCTTATGAACGATTGTCAGGCTCTGATAACGGGGGAGAGCTTGGGGCAGGTGGCAAGCCAAACCGTTGGAGCAATGGTGTGTACGGACTCGGTGTGCAATATTCCTGTTTTCAGACCGCTTATAGGTATGGATAAGGAAGAAATAATAGAGATTTCAAGAAAGATAGGCACATTTGAAATATCGGTACAGCCTTATGAGGATTGTTGTACCGTATTTACTCCAAAGCACCCGCGCACACGTCCGGTGCTGGAAAAAGTAATTGCCGAACAGAACAAAACGGATTGCGGTTCTCTTATTGAAAGAGCGATAAACAATGTCAGGGTAACTGTTATATGATGTAACAATATTTGGGAGTGATTAAAATGAATGCAGAAATTTATTTTCCCCGCGAGGGAACGTCATTCGGTCAAACCTCCGATAAAAATTTTGACGATGTCATTAAAAAACTGAATGAAATGGACGTCAACATTATATATAAAACAGAGGTTAACCTTAATAAAAAAAGTATTTCGGACGCACTTGCCGTTACCGAGTCGGGGGACGAAAGGATAGGAATGATATTTATTGCCGATGCAATAGATGAGGATTCCCCCGAAAAGGCAAAGGAATTTTTGGACGGTATGGGAATTGTCGGAAAAATTAAGAGAACCGAAGCATTTGTGATTGATCCGAAAAATTTGGGAACCGACGAAAATCAAAACGAGCAAAAAGCGTCGGACTCTCAAAACGGCAATACTGATAAAGTTCACGCAAAAAAATCAAAGGGTGAAAAGAAACGCAAAAAAAATGATACGGTCGATATTTCGTCAGGCGATGTTATCTTAACCTTTGAAAAAGAAAAATGCTTTGCGTATTCTGTTGAATATAACAACAAACTGATTGTTTTGCTGCCCGTACCGCAGTGCGTCGGCACAACGTTTGATTCTGTTATTTATACAGTTGCACACCAAATAATGCACCCAAAGAAAAAAGAGTCGTTCTGGAAAAGATTTATTCCCTGTGCAGGCGACAGACCTCTTGATGTGGTAAGGAAAGTAATTCTTTTACTTGCGATTTGTACTTTTGTCATATCGTCGTATATGCTGATAAACATTCTTGTTATCGAGCCTGCCGTAAACGACACTACAAACAACGGAATAAAGGATTTGTTTGTATCTACCGCCGACGGAGAAAGAACTCCCGACGGAAAATCCGTAAAGAAACCGACTGACGGCTCGGACGGAACACTGGCGGATTTTTCAAAGCTGCTCGAGGTAAACCCCGACACGGTCGGCTGGCTTACCGTACCTAACACAAACATAGATTATGTTGTTGTAAAGCCGTCCGAAGACAAGGATCCCGAGTATTATCTGTACAGGGATTTTTACGGAAATGACAGTAAATACGGTACCGTATTTATGGATTACCGCAGCACGCTCGATTCAAAAAACCTTATTCTTCACGGACACCACATGCAGGACGGCAGAATGTTTGCCAACCTGAGATTGTTCGATGATGACCTTGATTTTTACAAGTCGAATCCCACATTTACTTTCAATACGATTTATGAAAAAAGCAAATGGAAAATTATATCTGTGTTTAAAACAAACACTTTGGAAAACCAAGGCAAATTCTTTAATTATCTTCGCGGTGATTTCGACAGCGATTATGATTTTTTGAATTTTGTTTATATGCTTAGGGTACGTTCACTTTACGATTGCCCCGTTGACGTCAACGAAAACGACACCCTTGTAACTCTTTCGACCTGTGCGTATGATTTCCAGGATTTCCGCCTTATTGTTGTTGCCCGTAAGGTAAGAGATGGGGAAAGCGAAGACGTCGATGTTTCAAAGGCGGATTACAACAGTAATCCTCTTTACCCCGATGTATGGTACAATACCTACGGCGGTTCCGCGCCTAAGGTAACATCGTTCCAAGACGCCTTTAACAAAGGTGAAATTACATGGTATGACGGAAAAAAGAGCAGCTGGTCAGAAAAGGACGATGAAAACCTCAGCAAGGAATTGAAAAAGGGCAAAGAAAACGCAATGAAAATGCTTAAAAAATATGTTGAAGAGCTGAATTACAACGATGAGGAAAAAGCTAAAATCGACAATATCCTTGAATCTTATGAAATGCAGATAAACGCCGCAAAGGACGGCGCAGAGGTAAATAAGCTGTATGACGAGGCAATTAAGAAAATCCAGAAAGTAAAAACTTCTGAACAGATTGCAAGCGAGGCTGAAGAAAGTCGGAAAAAAGAGGAAAGCCGATTGAAAGAGGAAAGCGAAAAAGAGCTTAAATCGCAGAAAGAGTCGGCAATAGTAGAAATGACAAATTCAATTGCGGGCAATGAGTACAGAATGAAAGAGGCGGATAATGTAAACGACATTATAGATTCCTACACTGAAAAAATCAACGGAGCCGGTACAGTTGAGGAAGTCGAAGAATTAAAGAAAACGGCTATTGATAGACTGTCCTCCGTAAAGACCGATGACGATTACAAAAAGGAAGAGGCGTCAAGAAGAGCCGAGGAATCCAGAAAAGCCGAGGCGTCAAGAAGAGCCGAGGAATCAAGGAGAGCTGCCGAAGAGGAAGCAAGTAAAAATGCCGAAAACCTGAAAAACTCTAAATCGACCGCAATTGCCGAGCTGAATAAGTATTTGGAAGAGGACTATACCAACGAACAAAAAGCTCAAATTAAAAACTTAATTGATTATTATGTAAGAGAGTATATAAACAATTCAGATTCGGTCAGCGAAGTAAACAATTATTTGTCCGCAGCAAAAAGCGAGATAAACGGATTGATAAGCGGATTTGAATCAAGTGAAACAACAGAGCCGTCCTCTGAAGAGCAGGAGGAAAGCGGAACAGATGAAGAATAATACTTTTATTCCGTAAATTTTTGTACAGAAACGGTGAGCAAAATGAAATATGAAATAATATTTTACCATTCCGGCAAAACAGCTCAAATTGAAAAAACCGTAAACTCAGAGCTTGAAAGTTCCGAACTTGAATTATCACTCTCTTCAGCGGCAGTAACACCGGAAGAACTTGCCGAAGAGCTGAAAAAATCGCTTAAACGGACGGATCTTGTGTTTGTTGTGGGCGGACTGGACGGAGGAGAACAAAGTACCGACAACGTGCTGTCAATAATCCTTTCTTCAAACGGTTCCGAGGTTTGGTCGGAAAAGCTGGTCGATGATGAAAAAAATACATCATATTTACTTAAATGCAAAAATCAAACGATTGTTGTATTTCCCGATGATATTGACTTTATCGAAAAAATGCTCCGTGCGAAAATTATTTTGGAGCTTAGAAAAAAATATTCGCTTAAATATGAAGAAGGTGAACGACCACAAATGGATAAAATTACCAAAGAACTTGACAGCCAGCTTTCCGGTATGAACAGGGTTCGTACATCAATAGGTATTAGCAACGACAGCCCGCCGCGGAATACCGAAGGAAATAAAATTTTAAAACGTATGAAAACAGCGGTTATAATACTGCTTGCACTCGGCTGTATACAGATTGTTGCGGCAGGAATTTTATTCTTTGCAAATTTGCCGTCCGCTTAAAATACCGGTGTCGGAATTTTATATTTCGGCACCGGATTTTTGCGCTTACGGATTTAAATAATATTTGCAAATATCATTGTTTATGGTACAATGAAAATATAGAAATAAACGGAGGGTTGAAAATATGAGCATTATCGGGGAGCAAATTAAAAAATACCGTATTGAAAAAGGCATTACACAGGAAAAACTCGGAGAGCTTGCGGGTGTTACGACACAGGCGGTGTCGAGATGGGAAAGGGGAGGAACTCCCGACGCAGAGCTTCTGCCAAATTTGGCGGATATACTGGGCGTAAGTATAGACGCATTGTTTGGACGTGAAGAGCAAAGCATAGCGGTATCCATTACACGGAAACTTTGTCGTATGCCGTGCGACGATGCGTACAGATATGCCTTTGACATTTGCTGGGCAATCGAAATAGGACTTCTGCACGATGTTTCGCTTATTGATAATGTTCTTGATACGTTTATCGAAAATCAGGTAGATGTCAAAGATTCAATGGACTATTTTTCAAAACTGCTTCAGGACGGGGGTATTGCAAACGTAAGGCTTTCGCAGGATTTGCGCCATTTCTTTTTGATGCTTGAACCTAAGGGAAGTTTAAAGGATCAGCTTGCCGACCCCGAAACATTAAGAGGAGTGTTCCGAATTTTTGCGGATAAAAAAATGCTTGATATTATTTACTATATGTATTCACGACTGAATACACCCATTGCAACATCGCTTATAAGCAAAAATACCGGGCTTGATTTGGACGAGGTTGACCGCTGTATGGAGATTCTCTGTCAGAACAATCTTGCCACAAAAAGTGTTGTCGCAACTGCCGACGGCGATATATATACTTATATGTTTCATCAGGAAAGCTCTGTTATTCCTTTGCTTTGTTTTGCCGACGAAATATGCAAAAAGGATTTTCGGGATTTTATGGTTTCTTTTATGCGTACAAAACCGTTTCTTCCATAAACTCTCCGTTGATATTATATCAATTGGATTGTAAAAATACGTGTTTAATTGATTGTAATTAGTCAAGTTATGGTTTATAATGACGGTATAAGAGGTTATAATAAACAAGAAAAGCTTGTGATGACCTCTGTGCAGAAATTTAATTTTTGTATAGATCCTTTGTTAAATAACCTGAATACAATTTTGAAAGTACAGCAAATTTATTTAATATACTTGATTTTTTGTAAAAATCAAGTTAAAATTATATAAAATTGTATAAAATATATAAGGTTGTATGGAGGATTTATATTATGAAAAAAATTATTTCTTTTATTGCCGCATTAACCGTGTCGCTGTCGGTACTGACGGCAAGCGGATGCGATGATTTTGCGTTTAATCCGATTGGGAATTGGATGTTGACGGACGACATTATTCTTGACGAAAATAACAAGGAGATTGTACACGATGTTCCCGAAACAATGATGTATCAGGAAATGCTTTATACCTTTGAAAAGTCCGGTACCGGTTATATGTCGGTAAACGGTGACAGAACAATAGACTTTAAATATGAATACAACGACAAAACCGTTACAATAACGTCAGACGACACTAACGTATCGGTAAAGTATGAGCTTTCAAAGGATAAGACACAACTTATAAGGTCTTTAAAGCAAGTTGTCCCGACGGAGGACGGGAACAAGGAATATACGGAAAAAATAATTATGACGAAAAGATAAGACCGGAAAATTTCCTTGGTTATTCTTTCGGTAAGTTGTACGCTGAGCTCCGAAAAATTCTGTTCTTATGATTGTCCCTAAATCATCGTATATGTTTTTAAAAAACGAAAGAAGGTAAACCTTATGGAAAAATTCAGTCTGCTTTATCCTAAGAACGAAACCCCGAAGGAAAAAATCCTGACCGAAGAGTCTATAAACGACCTTTCGATTGATTATATATGCGAAAAACTGACAGGTGAACGATACGAACAGAATATTATAAAAAATATTATGATAAAAATGGAAAGTAATCCGAATATAATACGTTACAGAAATGACGTATTTGACGATATTTTTCATTTTCCAAAACTGCGCGAAAGAATAGAGGAGCTTTTGGAGGAACTTTCGTACCTTAAGGATTTGGAAAAATCCGCTAAGGACGCCACGGCGGCGCCTATTTGGCAGTTGATAAACCGGCTTCAGGAACTGGATATTTATATAAACTGTATTTCCGGAATAAATGATTCACTAAACGAACATAATATAAAGTCGGACGGCTTGAAAAGACTTAAGGAATATGTAAACTCTGTTTATAACGAAAGCGGATTCCAGTTTTTGCGTGAAGATATAAAATCGCTCGTATCCGAAATAGGTGCGATTAAAAGTATCTCTCTCGGCGTTAATCTTGACAGCAGAATGGTGCCGGTTGAAATCGGAATAGTTTCCCTAAACGACGAACCTTTTGCAAAACCGGGATTCCTTAATAAATTTCTTGATTTTGCGGCAAAAAAAAGCGAGATACATAACGGCGCCCATTTTGACGGTATGACAAAAATACATACGGTAGGTAAGGTAAGCGGAGATGATCCTCTTATGTCAAATTTGAGCCGTGTTGTTACGGAAATGCTCGGCTCAACCGTAAAACAGCTTAAAAGCAAACTCTCAAAATATACCAATATAAGCGGATACAGTCTTACAAGTCTTATACCTGAATTTCTTTTTTACATTCGTTGGGCTGATTTTACAGACAAAGTTATCTCTATGGGAATACCTATGTGCAAGCCTGAAATTATCGACAACGAAAAGCGTGAGATGTATGCGGAGGGTATATATAACTTTAAGCTCGCTTTTCAGCGTGCGAGCGGAAAAGAATTTGAAATAGTACGCAACAATATAGATTTTAATTCGGAACACAGAATATATATTATGACGGGACCGAACAGGGGAGGAAAAACCACCCTGACACAGGCGGTAGGTCTTGCTTTTCTTATGGCTCAGTGCGGTATATATGCCCCTGCCGAGAAAATTACGTTAAGTCCTGTTGACTGTATTTATACTCATTTCCCTGCAGATGAAAATAAAACCGTCAATCTCGGCAGACTCGGAGAAGAATCAAAACGAATGAGCGATATATTCGGAACGGCTACCAACGAGAGTTTGCTTTTGTTTAACGAATCACTTGCCACAACATCGTTTGCCGAGGGTCTGTATATTGCCAAAGATGTTGTAAAGGCTTTGCGCTACCTCGGAGCAAGAACTATTTTCAACACGCACATGCACGAGCTTGCAATGACGCTGGACGAAGTAAACGACAATATCGAAGGCGACAGCAAGGCTGTAAGTATAATTACGGGAATACACGACGGTCAGCGTTCGTACAAAATTTTCCTTGCACCTCCCGAGGGCGTAAGCTATGCACGGGATATTGCGGAAAAATACGGAGTAACATTCAGTCAGCTGACCGACAAAATTAATTTATCGAAACAGTGAAAAAAAGCGATTTGAAAAAAGCGGTTTGATTGTATATACGGTCAAATCGCTTTTTTTGTTCTAAATATTTCCTTGCGTAATTTATAACACGAATTTATAATTTAAAATTTATTTCAAATACTAAGGTAGGGAGATGAGCAAGATGAACAAGATAAAAAAATATATATACCTAATATCGGCAACTCTAATAGCGGTATCTGTAATTGTAATGTCGGGCTATTCAATAAAAAACGACGTTGCCGAAGCAGACGCATTTGCTTTATTTCCCAAAAGTGTAAACAATACGGTTACCGCAAACGGAAAATTGCAGTATTCCTCAAAAAATTCAGTTAAACTTCAAGATGTGGGAATTATAAAGAGCATTAATGTGTCGGCAAAGGATAAGGTTAAAAAGGGAGATTTACTGTTTTCATATTACAAACTGAATAAAGAAGCCGAAAAAGCTGTATCGCAATATTATGATATACAAAACGCAATATCACTTATAAATGATTCGTCAATTAAAGACCAAATAATAAGCGAAGTAAAAAGAAATTCGGAAACAAAGGAGATTTTATCGGAATACGACGGAACGGTAAATACAATATCATATTCTGCAAATGATGTGGTCGGAAAAGATTCGGAAATAATGACAATATGCGACGAAACAGAGCTTGAAGTTCAAGTAAACATTAATGAAACTTATATAGATAAAATAAAGACGGGGCAAAAGGCAGATGTGGTGTTTACGGCACTGCCCGACAGGAAATTCAGCGGAACGGTTGTCAAAATTGCGGACGAGGCAACACAAACAAGCGGACTTACGGGAAAAGAAACAACGGTTCAGGTTACGGTAAGGCTGGACGATAACATTAAGGATAAGGTTCGTATAGGATACAGTGCGGATTGTACTATTATAACATCTACCGATGATAATGTTTTGATTCTGCCATACGAGTGTATACGTTCCGATGACAAAGGCGACTATGTTTTTACTATTAAAAAAAACCGTGCGAAAAAGGTTTACGTCAAGACAGGAAAGGAATATAAGGACGGCACGGAAATTGTTTCGGGATTGTCCAAGAACGATTTGATAATTGAAAATTGCGATGATATATACAACGGTCAAAAAATTAAAATGAACGAGGCTAAAAATAATGCTTGACCTTTTTGTTAACTCCATAAAAATGTTGTTCCGAAAAAAGGGAAGAACCTGCCTGACACTGCTCGGAATAGTAATAGGTGTTGCGTCCGTCATAATTATAAATAATATAAGCCGCTGCGGCAGCGATGCCTTTACAAATGAAATTGACGGGCTGGGGATAGGCGGCATTACGGTCACCCTAAAAAATCAATCTGCGTCTTTGTCGGACAATGAGCTTGACTCTATAAAGTCCCTTTCTTATGTTGACTTTGCGATGCCGATAGTATTTGAATCCACAGACGCATATATTCGTGATAAAAAAAGTCCCGTATATTTATGGGGAATAGATAAATCGGCAAAAGACGTTATTTCGTTAAAATTGTTGAACGGAAGATTTTTTAATTCGGGAGATTTATCTTCCAATTCAAAGAGCTGTATGGTTGACCAAACTTTTGCAAAGAACCATTACGGAACTTATAATGCGGTAGGCAAGGAAATTGTTATAAACAGCGGAGGGCGGAGCTTAAAGTATAAAATTGTCGGTGTTTTAAAAACAGGCAGCGGATTACTGCAAAATGTAATGGGTTCGTATATACCCGAATTTATTTATATTCCATATACTACTATGCGGCAAAATTTAAACAGCAAAAATTTTTCGCAAATTGCGGTAAAGATAAATAAAAACTACGATGATGACGCCGCAGGGGAAAATATTGTAAAAACAATGGAGCGAAATGTAAATATAAATGACGCATACTCTTTCACAAATATGACAAAACAAAAAGAAAATATATCTGAAATTATTAATATATTTACACTTGTTATATCATCTGTCGGTATTATATCTTTGTTTGTTGCAGGATTGAGTATAATGAATGTTATGCTTGTGTCTGTTTCTGAGCGGAAAAAAGAGATAGGAATAAAAAAAGCTCTGGGAGCGTCAAAGGGAACTATAATTTCGGAATTTCTGTTTGAATCGGCAATGATGACGTTTATCGGCGGCGTTGTCGGTATATTGTTTGGTACGGCGGTATCTTGGGTAGGTATTTCGTTGTTCGGCTTGACGATGCCGTTTAGAATTGATATAATGCTTGCTATATTAGTATTTTCCGTTTTTGTAGGAATAGTGTTCGGGATATATCCCGCCGTAAAAGCGGCAGGATTAAGACCGGTAGAGGCTTTAAGGTCTGTTTAATCAAGAAGTTGTATTTATGAAATTAAAAAAATTTGTTTCTCGTCCAAATCTTCCCGAAAATAAGGTCGGCTATGTAATAATGTCCGATATAAAGCCAAATATTGTTTCGGAGCTTAACGCATACGGCATTACGGTCATATCCTCCGGGCGGCTTAATTCAATAACACGCTCGGAGGCGTACCATGCCGATATGTGTATATGTCATATTGGCGGAGAGCGTTTTGTCGCATCAAAAAATATTTATACAGAAGTAAAAAGCAAATTAAAATCACTTGGCTGTAATATTGTTGAGTCGGAACATACGGTAACCGCAAAAAGACCGTCGTTAAACGTATGTATTTTAGGGAACAAAATAATATGCAATACAAAAATTGCCGATAGAGGTATCATTGAATACTCAAATAAATCGAAAATGAGCATAATTAATGTTAATCAAGGATATACAAAATGTTCCTCTGCGGTAATAAATGAAAATGCGTTGATAACATCTGACGAATCCATATACAAATCCTGTATAAAGAGCCATATTGATGTATTAAAAATTTCGCACGGATATATTGACCTTAAAGGATACGATTACGGATTTATTGGAGGAACGTGTGGATTAATAGCAAAGGATATACTGGCATTTTGCGGTGACATAAGCCTACATAAAGATTATAAAAATATAAAAGCCTTTGCGGCGAGCTATAACGTTAGTTTATTATCGTTGAGCAATGAAAAATTGTATGATATAGGCGGAATACTGCCGATATTGGAAAACGAATAAACTTACGCCGCACAGTTAAGGGCTCCGCCCTTAAAAACCCGCCAAAGGCTCTGCCTTTGGAATCCGCAAGCCTTTGAAAAGGCTTGACCGA
>CANQBK010000069.1 GCA_947589485.1 uncultured Clostridia bacterium
GCCTTTGGAATCCGCAAGCCTTTGAAAAGGCTTGACCGAAACTTTTAACTATGGGTACATTAACTTATTGCGCGCGAATGTAGTTTTTGTTTTCAGTACGAGTGAGCGGAGCGAACGATAACGCGAATTGACAGTGCGGGCACCGCACCGCGAATTGACAGCGCAGGCACTGCGCATTTTCGCCCGCCTTTTTTAAAAGGCGGCAGGGTCAAGGGACAGAGTCCCTTGTCGCAGTCCGCAGACTGCGAAACTCTTATTACTTCCAAAAAGCAGGAGGGGCGAAAAACAGTCCGGTGGACTGTTTTTCGGTGGGAAACCCACGCAAGGGGTTCCCCGTTATTTTGCTGTTTTTTATTTTAAAAAATGAGAGTTAAGGGCTCCGCCCTTAAAAACCTGCCAAAGGCTCCGCCTTTGGAATCCGCAAGCCTTTGAAAAGGCTTGACCGAAACTTTTAATTTGGCTTAAATAAACTAACGCCGCGTGAATGTAGTTTCGGCTCTCAGTACGAGCGAACGGAGTGAGCGACAGCGCGAATTGCCCGCGCCGGCTCGGCGCAGACTATTCGTCTTTATGATGTTCGGAGTCAATCGGATTGTATTCGATTTTACCATACTTAATCTCGTTTGTTTGGTCTAATGTTATTGCGCCGCTATACTTATTATAAGCATATCCCTGAGGTATAACACCTATATCTACTCTCGTTCCATAATTATCTTTCGTTTTTTTAATTACATAACGCTTTAAAAGCATTACAGTGCCAACAATAAATAATATTATACTTAACCATTGTGATGTAGATAAGCCAAACAAAATTCCCCTTATAATATCTCCTCTGAAAAATTCATCAGTAAATCTGACTACGGCATAAATTATAAAATACGAACAAAGCAAAGTTCCCTTTTTCATTTTTTTGCGGCTCATTAATATTAACACCAACATAATTATTAGGTTAAGCCCCGCCTCAATAAGCTGTATCGGTAAACGTGTAACCCCGTTTTCCTCCGGCAAAAGCTCATTATGATATATAACTCCCCACGGTGATTCTATTCCATAACAACAGCCGGCAAAAAAACAGCCCAAACGTCCGAATGCGTGAAACAACGGAATTGCCGGTGCATAAATATCGGCATAAAACATAAAATCGAGCTTTTTTATTTTACAATATATTGCTGCGCCGGCAAGTGCGCCGAAAAGACCGCCGTAAAATACCATTCCTCCAAACAATTCGCCCAATAATTCCCACGCCCTGTTCCAAGAGGAAAAAAAGTCGTTAAAATTACCTAAAATATAAAATAAAACATTTATCTGCGTAACTCCGTACATAAGATGAGCACCTAAAAATGCACCTATCGCGGCAAACAGAGGAATATCAATAATATGTATCTTGCTGTAATCCTTTCGCTTTTTAGTCATTATCCAGATAAGTAAAACGGAAAGTGCTATACCGACAAGAACACACAATCCATACATAGGTATCGGTCTTCCTAAAATATAAATAAACGGCAACAAAATATCAAATCCTTTCTAATAAAAAACGACGGTCAAAACAAAGCGACCGTCGTTTTTCAGTTCATACAATACAAAAATCAATATAAATAACGGGAAGATGTAAGAAAATCCTGAGCTGCACAATAAGCGCACGTCATAGGAATAGAGCAGAATACAAAAATACTGCACAAAACTATTGCAATAATTCCGCAAACCAATCCTGCCGTTGAAATGCCGCCTCTCGGTGCGCCGACTTGTGCATTCTTGTTGCCGCCCATAGCCGCCAGCACAAGACCGGTAATACCGCATATAAGACCCACAATATCAACTATAAGACCAAATACGGGTATTAAGCAAAAAAAGGAAAATACAATACCGCAAATAGAAAGTATAAGACCAACCAATGCAAAAGATTTTCCCGGAACAGGACCGTTGTAAGGCGGAGTTGTAATCGGAGAACCTGCCATAGGCTGCTGTCCAATGGGCGGCTGTCCGTATGACTGACCGTAGAAATTATTCTGTCCCGTAGGCAACTGCCGATACGGATCCGAATTGCCCATATTTTGATCGGGCAAAACATTCGGGTTCGGACGGCTTACGTCTTGCTGCGGCTGACCATAAGGTGACTGCGGCTGCTGCGGCTGACTATAAGGTGATTGCGGCTGCTGCGGTTGTTGTGGCTGACCGTAAGGATTTTGATTATTGTTCATTTTTTAATCCCCTTTTAAAATTTCCAACAATTTAGGTTAAAGAGTACCGCCGTTCGCCATAGCACCACCAACTAATGAAACCGCTGAACATATCACAACGGCAGCGCATATAAGACCAATTACGTCCAATGCAAGAGCAATAATACCGCATACAAGACCGGCTGTTGCCATACCGCCTGCCTTAAGACCAACGGACATATTGAGCTTTCTTGCCTTTGCTGCAAAAACAATACCCAATATTGCGGCTACAATTGCAACAACACTGATAATCATAGACAGTATATTATTATTTATCGCATTGAAAATCCACGGTACAACAAGTGAACCGACTCCGCAAACAAGAGAGATAATAGAATACGTTTTGCCCGGTTCTTCTGCCGGTGGCTGTTGGTTAAACTGTTGATTAAATTGATTATTCATACTTTTCCTCCTAAAAATACTTCACGTTGTAAACAACATACGTTTTTGTACATTTAATAGTACAGCGAAATTATAACATTACATCGGCTTTAAGTCAACAAATCAGCAAAAAATAAATGTTAATCGACATTATTTCTCGTTTTTCCACAAATACATATTTTTTATTTTATGATTTTTGACACAATTTCATCTGTGTGCATACCGCGAGAACCCTTTACAAGTATTGTACAGCCTTTTTCTTTTTTCCGCTCCAAACATTCGTATGCTTCCGTATTTGTCGCGCAGCCGTATACCTCTTTACAGCCGTTTTCTTTCGCACCTTTCAAGATAAACTTTGAAAGCTCTCCGACAGCTATAAGCATATCTATCCCCTTATCGGCAAGGTATTTTCCGACTTCATAATGGAGCTTGTCCGCCTCGTCGCCAAGCTCCAGCATATCGGCAAGAACAGCTATTGTCTTACCATTTGATATGCTTTTAAGAACATCGAGCGAAACTTTTGTTGCTTCGGGACTTGCGTTGTAGCTGTCGTCTATAAGAACAAAATCGTCAAGCCTGTAAATCTGCTGACGCATAGGAGCATTTTGGTAAGTAAGAAGACCCTGCTGTATCGTTTCATAATTCAAACCCAAAAGCTCGCCAATTGCAATTGCTACCAGCGCATTTTTTACATTATGGACTCCGAGCGCAGGAATTGTATATTCGTTGACTTCATCATTATGACGGCATATAAATTTCGTGTTAAATTCCTCGTTCTTAATATTGTCGGCAACATAATCGCAATCACTGTCAAGACCGAATGTCACGGTGCGGAAAGTCATTTTGCCGCAAACGGTTTTAAGCATAGGGTCGTCGCCGTTTAGAAATAAAACGCCGTCACTGTCAAAATGATTTGTTATTTTCAGCTTTTCGTTCATTATGTTTTCTTGGCTTTTAAGATTTTCGATATGCGCCGTTCCTATATTTGTGACAACCGCAATATTAGGTTTGGCAACATTACATAAACGCTCCATTTCGCCAAACTCGCTCATTCCCATTTCTATTACTGCGGCTTCGTTTTTATCCTCTATATCAAACATTGTCATAGGCATACCTATTTGACTGTTTTTGTTACCGACAGTTTTCATAACGTCAAGTCCCTTTGACAAAGCGGCGGCAATCATTTCCTTGGTACTTGTTTTTCCAACACTGCCTGTAACACCGATCAGCTTAATATTGAAACGTGTCCTGTAATTTGCAGCCAGTTTTTGCAGTGCGTCAAGAGTATCGCTTACTTTTATATACGGCTTTGAGGCGTTTTCCGGAGCATTAAACTCTGTCAGCGACGCACTTGCGCCATTTTTCAAGCAATCCTCTATAAATCTGTGGGCGTCTACCCTTGCCCCTTTAATCGGAACAAACAAAGAACCATCGGTAACGGAACGACTGTCATATTGAATATTTGTTATTATTGTATTCGGATCTCCGCAAAGAATTTCCCCGCCGACAATATCCGAAATTTGAGCTACCGTTAAACTTTTCATTGCATTTTCCTCATTTACTTATAATTTCAGCGATTACCTCACGCTCATCATAGTGAGTTTTTACGCCGTTTTTATCCTGATAATCCTCATGACCCTTACCGGCAAGAACGATTATATCTCCGTCACGGGCATTTTCTATACAATATCTTATTGCGTCAGTTCTATCCGGAATAACAACATATTCACCCTTTGTCTTGTTTATTCCCACCTTTATGTCGTCAATAATATCCATAACATCCTCAAATCTTGAGTTATCCTCGGTAATTACCGACAGGTCGGACAGTCTGCCCGAAATTTCTCCCATTTCGTAACGTCTGTCTTTTGGTCGGTTGCCTCCGGCTCCGAAAAGGGTTATAAGTCTTTTCGGTTTATACTCACGGAGCGTTGTAAGGATATTTTCCATACTTACGGCATTATGGGCATAGTCGATTAAAAGTGTAAAATTGCCCGGAACCTTTACAGGCTCTACTCTTCCTTTTACCTTTACGGTATCAAGTCCTTCAAATATCTGCTGTTCGGTAACGTCAAAGTGCAGGACAACGGCAATTGCCGCAAGGGCGTTGTAAACGGTAAACTTTCCGGGAATATCGACGTTTACATACATATTCAATTTTCCGCTCACATGAAATCCTACGCCGACGTATCCGGGTTTTGACAAAAGCTCGTCATCGTAAGCACGGAGCTGTGCATTTTCTCCGAAACCGTAGGTTTCAACAAGGCATGTATGATTTTCAAGAATTTTATCGGTATTTTCATCATCAATATTTACAATGCCAACCTTGCACTGTCTGAAAAGCATAGATTTGCATTGGCGGTATTCCTCAAGATCCTTATGTTCCGCTCCCCCTATATGGTCATGTGAAAAATTGGTAAATACGCCGTAATCAAATACAAAACCGTCCGTTCTGTGCCATTTAAGTCCAAGAGATGACGCTTCCATAACCACCGTGTCACATCCGCTGTCAATCATTGTACGCATAGCCTTTTGTATCTCATAAGATTCGGGAGTGGTGTTTGCCGTTTTTGTAAGCTCATTGCCGATTATGATTCCGAGCGTACCTATGACCCCCGTTTTATGTCCTGCTTTTTCCAGTATGGAACTAATTGTCAGCGCCGTCGTTGTTTTTCCTTTTGTTCCTGTAATACCTATTGTTGTCAGCTCATCGGCAGGATTGCCAAAAAATTCGGCACTCATAAATGCAAGTGCTCTTCGGGTATCGTCAACCCTGATTACAGCCGCTCCTTTTATGTCAATCTCCTTATCCGCTACGATGGCTGAAGCACCGCCGTTGACCGCATCGGCGGCAAATTCATGACCGTCCGTATTGGAGCCTGAAAGGCACACAAACACGCAGTCTTTGCACACCTTTCGGGAATCATATATAACATCGGAAATTTCAATATCGGTATTTCCCTGTAAAACTTTATAGTCTATTCTTTTAAGAAGTGTTTCGAGCTTCATAATATCTCCCCCATTGCAACAGTTAAATCATATACCTTTCAAAAGTTACTTTAAACAAACGGAAGTGCGGCAAGCAGGTACAAGGAGCCGTCTGCCTCAATCGAACCGAATATGTTCAATGCCGATTTTTAACCGACAAACGCCACTTTACCGTTATATGACGCCGCAATAAATGTCCTCATAATTTTTCGGTTCCTAAGTTTGTTTATGTTTTTTATTCTATCACACATTTATAATTTTGGCAATATTAACCCTCGGTTTTAAATATATGAAATCAAGGCATTTTTAAGTCAACAGATAAGATGTCACAAGCGTATGCGGCGTTAGTATGTCACAAGAACATATATAACCAAGCGCAGGTGTTTTAATCAATGTTTTTTAAAAAAAATGACAAGTTTAAAAGAAAATTTGTCAAGGATACTTGACAAATTGGAAATGCTATGATATTATATACCCAAGATAAATGATTGCTTTTAAAAACAGTTTCCCTTTAAATAAATTTAAAAGGTGTTGTTATGGATAAAAAAGAAATTCTTGCCCAAAATAAGCTCAAGAACCGTAACGAACTCGATGAGCGCGAAAAGCGGATATATAATTCTTCATTCGGTTTGGGTGCCGTCGCAGTCGGAGTCTTATGTTTGATTTTCAGCGTTTATAAAGCATTTCATCACGAAATGTTCTATGAATACGTTTCGATAGTAACGGCTTATCTTTGCACGGCGTTTCTGTATCAATACAAAAATATTAAAAAGCCCGTTTATCTTATTTTCGGCATTGTCGCAGGCATTTTTGCATTGACAGGCGTTGTATTGTTTTTTATGGTGACAAAATGAACGATATAGAATTTCAAAACAGGATTCGCGTTGCCCGTGCCGAAAAAAGAATTTCACAAGGTGAGCTTGCCGAAATGGTTGGGGTTTCCCGTCAAACCATAAGCTCAATTGAAAACAACCAGTTTTGTCCCAGTGCAAAGCTCGCATTACTTATATGTATTGCCTTGGACAAAAAATTTGAAGATATGTTCTTCTTTGAAGAGCATAATTAAAAAGAGTATAAGTTTACTTCATATACATTCCTCCTAAAAACAGCTTTTCTCCCGATTAAAAACAGTCGGGAGAATTGCTGTTTTTAATTTAAGTAAATATACGGTATTTTTAACCTTATAAAAAGGTCCGCCGTGTCCCGTAATCGGAACTATCGGCGGACCTTTAAAAATAACTGTAAGCAAAGTTAATCCTTAAAAATCTTTTTAACCTTGTCAAAAAAGCTGCTTCGTTTTTGATAGTTGTTTGAACTGCACAGCGAGTCAAAAGTTTCAAGCGCCTTTTTTTGGTCGGGAGTAAGATTTCTCGGTACTTCAATAGTCACCCTGACATATTGATCTCCTCTGCCCCTTGAATTTAAATGCTGAATACCCTTGCCCTTCAGCTTAAAAATGTCGCCCGGCTGTGTACCGGGGTGGACTGTGTATAACGCCTTGCCGTCAAGAGTAGGTACAGTAACCTCGTGTCCGAGAGCCGCCTGTGAAAATGTAAGAGGTATCTCACACCACACATCGTCGCCCTTGCGTTCAAATATGTCGTGCTTTTTGACATTAATATAAACGTGAAGATCGCCCGACGGACCGCCGTTATAGCCGCTGTTGCCGTGACCCCCGATATTAAGAATCTGATCCTGACTTATACCCGCCGGAATTGTTACCGTAACGGTACGCGACGAACGTATTCGGCCCGCTCCGGAACATTTCGGGCAGGGCTTTTCAATAATTTTTCCTTTGCCGCGGCATTTGTCACACGTTTGCGACGTTTGAACAACGCCAAACGGTGTACGTTTCTGCACCGTTACCTGACCCGTACCGTTACAGTTCGGGCATGTTTTCAGTTGAGTACCCTTTGAGGCACCCGTACCGCCGCAATCCTTACAGGTTTCGACATTTTGATATGCCACTTCTTTTTTACAGCCCTTTGCCGCCTCTTCAAAAGAAACCGTGACGGATACCTCAACATCTGAACCTCGTCTGGGCGCATTTTGGTTCCTTGTGCTCCTTCCTCCAAAACCGCCAAAGAAACTGTTAAAAATATCGCCTATGTCTATATCCTGTCCAAACGGACTTGCGCCGCCGTATGCCGCAGAGCCTGCACCGTAATTCGGATCAACGCCGGCAAAACCGAACCTGTCGTACCTTTGACGTTTTTCCTTGTCGGATAATATATCGTATGCTTCGTTTACTTCTTTAAATTTTGCTTCGGCTTCCTTATTGCCCGGATTCAAATCGGGGTGGTATTTTTTTGCCTGCTGACGAAATGCTTTTTTTATTTCATCTTCCGACGCACCCTTCTGTACTCCGAGCACCTCATAATAGTCCCTTTTGTCTGCCAAGAATAATCACCCCAAAAATTATATAACGCTTATCAGCGTGTGACAGAAAGAATAAATCAGAAATTTCCGTAAAGGATCCAATGCCCGTGACCGAGTTTTAATTTAACGGCAAAATTGACGGTTTGACCGAATATTTTACTCAAGCCGTGCGTATGCGGTTCGTTGTTCCGTAAAGTACCGCCCCTTGAATCACTTAAAACGGGGAAACCCAAATACATGGGTTTCCCCATAGGAAACTTAAATCAAACGCAATTAATTATTGTCGTCCTCAACGTCTTTATAATCGGCATTGTACACACCGTTGTCATTTGACTGCGGAGCCTGCTGCTGTGCTGCTCCTTGTGCGGCTGCATCTTGATAGAGCTTTTCCGATACGGCATACATAGCCTTTTGAAGTTCATCTTTTGTGGACTGGATCATATCCAAATTGTTTTGAGCCAAAGCCGACTTAACTGCGGCAATCTTTGAGTTAAGGTTATCCTTATCTTCGTCTGAGATATGCTCTCCGTTTTCGCTTATGAGCTTTTCAACTGCATATACAAGATTTTCCGCGTCGTTCTTTCTGTCAACTTCTTCTCTGCGTTTCTTGTCCTCTGCTGCATACTGCTCGGCATCGTGTATAGCCTTTTCAATGTCGTCCTTGCTCATATTTGTATTTGAAGTAATGGTAATGTGCTGTTCCTTACCTGTACCCAAATCCTTTGCAGAAACATTAACTATACCGTTCGCGTCAATATCAAATGTTACTTCGATCTGCGGAACGCCTCTCATTGCCGGAAGAATACCGTCCAGCTTGAACAGACCGAGCTGCTTGTTGTCCCTTGCGAACTCACGCTCACCCTGAAGTACGTTTACTTCAACCTGAGTCTGATTGTCGGCAGCCGTTGAGAAGATTTGGCTCTTCTTTGTGGGAATGGTTGTATTTCTGTCGATGATTTTTGTCATAACTCCGCCTTGTGTTTCAACGCCCAAAGAAAGCGGTGTAACGTCAAGAAGCAAAAGACCCTGAACATCGCCGCCGAGTACGCCTGCCTGAATTGCAGCGCCGATTGCAACACATTCGTCGGGGTTAATTCCCTTAAACGGATCCTTGCCTATAAGGCTCTTTACAGCCTCCTGTACGGCAGGTATTCTTGAAGAACCGCCGACCATAAGGACTTTATCTATTTCACCGATGGAAAGACCCGAATCCGAAAGAGCCTGACGAACGGGACCCATTGTTTTTTCTACGAGGTCTGCCGTAAGCTCGTTGAACTTAGCTCTTGTGAGAGTATATTCAAGATGTTTCGGTCCTGTTGCGTCTGCTGTTATAAACGGAATGTTAATTTCTGCGGTGGTTATGCCTGAAAGCTCTATTTTTGCCTTTTCAGCCTCGTCCTTCAAACGCTGCATTGCAGTTTTGTCGCTTGAAAGATCCACTCCCTGATCGTTCTTAAAGCTCTGTACGAGCCAGTCTATAATTTTCTGGTCGAAGTCGTCGCCGCCGAGGTGATTGTTACCGGCAGTTGCAAGAACTTCCTGAACGCCGTCGCCCATTTCAATAATAGACACGTCAAATGTACCGCCGCCAAGGTCATAAACCATAACCTTTTGGTCGCTTTCCTTATCTACACCGTATGACAAAGCCGCCGCAGTAGGCTCGTTTATAATACGTTTAACCTCAAGACCTGCAATTTTACCGGCATCCTTTGTTGCCTGACGCTGAGCGTCCGTAAAGTAAGCAGGAACTGTAATAACTGCCTGAGTTACCGTTTCACCGAGATATGCCTCTGCATCCTTTTTCAACTTTGTAAGGATCATTGCGGAAATTTCCTGCGGCGTGTAATTTTTATCGTTTATCTTTACTTTATAAGACGAACCCATCTGTCTTTTAATTGATGAAATTGTATGGTCCGGGTTGGAAACAGCCTGACGCTTTGCAACCTGACCTACAAGTCTTTCGCCGTTTTTCGCAAAAGCAACTACCGAAGGAGTTGTTCTCGAACCCTCTGCGTTAGCGATAACTACCGGTTCACCGCCTTCGATAACGGCAACGCATGAGTTTGTTGTACCAAGATCAATACCGATTGTTTTAGCCATAATGATTTTCCTCCAAAATAATATTTTTATTGTTTACTTGTTAAAGTATCTTATTTACAGTATTATCACATACATAAAGTATGTCCCTTATTCGGAAATCTGAACCATTGCATGGCGAATAATTTTATCGCCGATTTTATATCCTTTTTGATAAACCTGAGTTATATGATCCTCTTCAAGCTCGTCATCGCTTGTTTTAGCGATTGCATTGTGCAGTTCGGGGTCAAATTCTTCTCCGCGTTCACCGAAAGATACAACATTCAGTTTTTCAAAAGCATTGTCAAGCTGTTTGCTTATCATTTCAAGACCCTTTTTGAAATCGTCCGGAATTTCCGTATTAGCGGAAAGTGCCAGCGCAAAATTATCAACTACCGGCAAAAACGCCTCAACGGTTGCCGCAACGGCATTATCGTATGTTGCGAGTTTTTCCTTTTCGGTTCTTTTACGAAAGTTATCGTATTCCGCCGCCAATCTCATAAACTGATCCTTTTGCGTTTCGTACTCAGTCTTGAGTTTTTCAAGCTCCCCGTTTGCTTCAGCCGGAGTTTCCTCTTTTTCGTTTTCCGGTTCTTCCGTCACACGGGTTTCGTTTTTTTGATTTTCCTTGGTTTCAGATTTGTTTGACTTCTTTTTTGTCAAAACAGGTTCTCCCCTTTCTCCGCATACCGCTTTATTTGCTGTCAAGCAGTTCTTCAAGCAATGTTCCGACCGCGCCCGTTACATATTCAAGCGTCGAAACGACTTTGGGATAATTCATTCTGACCGGACCTATCAACGCCAACGCTCCTGTACATTGAGGCGTTGCGGTATAATGAGTAACCAGCACGCTCAAACTCGAAAGCGCAGGATTTTGCAGTTCACTTCCAATCAGTATACTTGCCTTTGCCTGTGAGGTTTTCAGCAATTTTGAAAGCTCCGAAGAATGTCCCATAAGTTCCATAACCTTTTTTCCGTCCGCAGACGCAAGCTCCGGCATAACAAAAAGATTTGACTGTCCTCTAACTGCAACGCTTGTAGACGCCGCCTCTTTGGCAGCATCGTGAATTGCAAGAAGAACGTTAGGCATAATCATTGACATTTCGCCAAGCGAAACAGCCATACTCTGCATAAAGGCGGGCGTCACACCCGTTACGGAAAGGTTGGTCATACGTTCGTTTACAATATTGTCGAACATATCAATAAGCTCAGGCGTAATTATAAAATCACATCGAAACAGCTTAGTTTTAACATTGCCGGTCGAAGTAATCAACACTGCCATTGCGGTATAATTTCCCGTCTGTACAAATTTTATGCGTTTTATAACTGCGCTTTCGCCCGACGGTGAAGCCGCTATTGCCGCGCAGCCTGTAATATGTGACAAGAGATCGGCTGCTTTTTCAAGCAAATGCTCAGGTGCATCGGCGCTGAGGTAAAGCACATCGTTTATTGTTTCCTGTTCCTGTTTTTTCAGCGGAGATACTTTCATAAGCGTATCTATATACACCCTGTACCCAAGCTGAGTAGGAACACGTCCCGACGAGGTATGTGTCTGCTCCAGCAATCCGAGTGAAGCGAGTTCTGCCATATCATTTCTTACGGTTGCCGACGAAACATTAAAATCAAGTACATCGCAAAGATTTTTAGACCCCACGGGTTCACCTGTACGGATATATGCTTCAACAACCGCTTCAAGAATTTTCATTTTTCTTTGAGTCGGTTCCATTTCAGCCACCTCTCTGTTAGCACTCTCAATATTCGAGTGCTAATCTATTTATAATTTACCATTATAAACACAAATTGTCAATACTTATTTTTAAAACCTTAATTAAAAGTTTCGCTCAAGGCGCGGTGCCCGCACCGTCGATTCGCGTTGTCGCTCGCTCCGCTCGCTCGTACTGCAAACAAAAACTACAATCGCGCGGCGTTAGTTTATTTACCCATAATTAAAAGTTTCGCTCAAGCCTTTTCAAAGGCTTGCGGATTCCAAAGGCAGAGCCTTTGGCGGGTTTTTAAGGGCAGAGCCCTTAACTGCGCCGGAGCCTTTGGCAGGTTTTTAAGGGCGGAGCCCTTAACTATCATTAATAAAGACAAAAACTTATTTGTTTATGGGGAACCCCTTACGTGGGTTCCCCACCGAAAAACAGTCCACCGGACTGTTTTTC
>CANQBK010000070.1 GCA_947589485.1 uncultured Clostridia bacterium
TTGACAAGCTCACAGGTGAGCTTTGGCCCTCAGAGCCTCTTACCGAAGACGGTTCTCAGGACTTCGCAGCAGGTTTCCCGGGCGTTGAAATGACACAGATCCCCGGCACTGATGTATGGCAGGTAAGAATCCCCTACGGCGCAACAAAGATTATCTTCAACAGCGGCAAGACCGATGATGAAGTAAAAGCAGGCGAAATCGCTTACCAGACCGCTGACCTTGACTTTGACGCAGAAGCAAATGCAGGTCAGATCTACACAATAGACACAAGTGTAGAGCCTACACCCGGCAGAGGCGTTGAAAAGACAAAGTATAAGTATGGTGAAGGCGCATGGTCAGCTTACGACGGCGACTATGTTGTTGAGACATTCGGCACTAAGCCGGTAGATCCCGACGAGCAGCTTGGCGACACATCTAACCTCTCTTCTGATGAATCCGGTGAAAACAGCGACAACAACAGCAGCAACGGTTCGTCGAATACAACAAGCACAGCTTCTTCGACAGGCACGACCGGTACAACGACAACAAGCACGACAACCACAACAACAACTACTACAACCACAACAACTGAAACAGGTACAGTAGCAACAGGTGATTCGTCGATGGCAGTTGTATTTGTTACAGTTGCAGCAGCAGCTCTTGGCGTAGCAGTTTTTGCAGCAAAGAAAAAGAAAGTTGAAGAATAATTTTTAAGTAAATTTTCTTTGGATTTTCTTAAATTTATTAAAGAATCTTCTTGCTTACTTAATGTAGGCAGGAAGATTTTTTTGGGGAAAAATAATTATCGGTAAACCTGTTTAAGAATTTAACAACGGTTTACCGATAATTTTTTTATTTGTATTTTATATCCGTGAAACGGTCATAGAATTTGGCGTCAGTATTGTCTGCCCCAGTATACCATATTTTTTGCGGGCTTTCCGCAGCATACGCATACATCGCTGATATGCTCCTCGACAAACGGGATACATCTCGATTTAACTCCGCCGGTTTCGTCTTTGAGTTTTTCCTCACATTCGGTTCGACCGCACCACATAGCTTTAATAAAGCCGGGTTTTGACGCCGCTATGTCAAGAAATTCCTCGTGCGAATGTGCCGTATATGTTTTCGATTTGAGGTTTTCAAGTGCTCTGTTATACATATTTTCGTGTATCTTTTGAAGTGTTTCGTTTACAGCACATTCAACATTTTCAAGCGGTACGGAAATTTTCTCGCGAGTGTCGCGTCTGACAAGTACGCACTTATTATTTTCTATGTCCTTCGGACCGATTTCCAAACGTATTGGTACTCCCATCATTTCATATTGGCTGAATTTCCAACCGGGCGCTTTATCGCTGTCATCGAGCTTGACGCGAATATCTTTGTCAAGCAATCTGTCTTTGAGTATGTTTGCCTTTTCGAGAACGCCCTCTTTTTTTTGTGCAACGGGAATTACCGCTACCTGAATAGGCGCTACCTTTGGCGGGAGAATAAGACCGTCATCATCGCCGTGAACCATAATTATTGCGCCTATCATTCTTGTGGAAGTGCCCCACGAGGTTTGGAACGGATATTGGAGCTTGTTGTCGCGTCCCGTAAATGTAATGTCAAAGCTCTTTGCGAATCCATCGCCAAAGTAATGTGTTGTTCCGCCTTGGAGTGCAACGCCGTTGTACATCATAGGCTCAATGGTATAGGTTTCTTCCGCACCCGCAAATTTTTCTTTTTCGGTTTTTCTGCCGATAACAGCGGGAATAGCGAGCGTATCCTTATAGAAGTCGGTATATACCTGCAACATTTTGAGAGTTTCCTCACGAGCCTCTTCGGGAGTTTCGTGCATTGTGTGTCCTTCCTGCCACAAAAATTCGGATGTACGCAGGAACGGTCTGGTTGTTTTTTCCCAACGTACAACAGAACACCACTGGTTGTACAGCTTTGGCAAATCACGGTATGAATTGATGACCTTTGCAAAGTGTTCGCAGAAAAGCGTTTCAGATGTAGGGCGGACGCATAGCTTTTCGTTCAGCTTTTCACTGCCGCCAATCGTTACCCATGCACATTCGGGAGCAAACCCTTCTACATGGTCCTTTTCTTTTTGAAGTAGGCTTTCGGGTATAAACATAGGCATATAAACATTTTCGTGTCCTGTTTTTTTAAATCTTCTGTCCATATCCTTTTGGATATTTTCCCATATTGCATAGCCGTAGGGGCGGATTATCATACAGCCCTTTACTCCCGAGTAGTCGGCAAGTTCAGCTTTTTTTACAATATCCGTGTACCATTTGGCAAAGTCGGTATCTCTTGAGGTAATAGCCTCAACCAGCTTTTTTTGTTGTGCCATCAAAATTCATCCTTTCCATAATCCGATAATTTAAACGCCTATATATTATATAATTTAACGTCATTTTTTTCAATACCCAATTTACCGTTAAAATTAAGACAATAAAATAATCCGCCGCACTGTATAAAGGAAAACACGGTGCGGCGAATTGTTTTTTAAAATCTGTATAAAATTTTTACGATTGTCCGAATCGGTCATATTGAACAAACCGACTTGTCTTAATTTATTTTCCGTATTACCGTTAAGACAAATATATTTTGTGAACGGACATTTGTTTTAAATTATTGATGATTTTCAATGTATTTTACAAGATCCTCAACATTTTTAATGTTTTCGATTTCCTCGTCGGGAACTTCAACCTCAAATTCATCCTCAATTGACATAAGGAGATCGACAACGTCGAGGGAATCCGCACCCAAATCATTAATTATTGATGTTTCGGGTGTTATCTTATCTTCCTCAACATCAAACTGCTCCGCAAGAATTGCTTTTACTTTTTCAAGTACCATAAAAATTTCCTCCTGAAAATAAAATCAATAAAAATTGTGCGGTTTGTTTCTTTGTATTGTGGACAAAAATATATAACTTATGCTACAATAACATAAAGACCAATTAATTAAATACGCACAAATTTTTCTATAATCAAATCTTATTAGTTATTCAGCACTTTGTCAATATCAAAATTGCAATTTTTCCAATATTTATAAATTTTTTTTATATATTAAAGTTTTTGGCATATAAATAATAAAGTACAGGAGGAAAAAAGAATGTCATCAAGAAAGTTTGCGGTAATAGGTCACCCGATAGGTCACACAATGTCACCATTTATTCATAAGAGGCTTTTTGAGCTTGCAGGAACCGAGGGAGAGTATACGGTTATAGATGTTGCTCCGGAGGAACTTCCCGTAAAGATAAAGGAGTTAAATTCTCTTGTCGGATATAATATTACCATTCCAAACAAACAGAATATTATACCGTTTCTTGACAAACTTGACAAAAAGGCGGAGCTTTACGGCTCCGTAAACACGGTTAAGAACGGGGAAGTCCGTGAGGGTTTTACAACCGACCCCGACGGTTTTCTAAAAGCACTGAAAGTTGGCGGTATAGATTTATCGGGAAACGTTATTGTTATAGGCTGCGGAGGTGTGGCAAGAACGTTTGTTTATGAAGCCGCCCTTGCAAACTGCCGAATTACGATTGCCGTCCGTCCCGACGATGTACCGGTTCAGCAAGCGCTTGTCAAGGATCTTACGGAAAAGATTCCGACAGCTCAGGTAAAAACCTGTCTTATATCCGAAATTACGGGATATTACGATTTACTTATAAATGCCACGCCGATTGGAATGTATCCGAATATTCACTCTATGGTTGTGGATAAAAATGTTGTATCGAAATGCGAAAACGTTTTTGACGCAATATATAATCCTCTTGAAACAATGCTTATGCAGTGTGCAAAGGCAAACGGTTCAAAGGCTGTTGGAGGAATGTCAATGCTTGTATGGCAGGCTGTTGTGGCACACGAAATATGGGACGGCTCGGTTTATGACAGCGGTGACATAAATATGCTTGTTGAGGAAAGCTCAATTGAATTAAAAAATACATTTTGACGACGGAGGAACAATGTAAATGAACAGAAAAAATATTGTTTTATGCGGTTTTATGGGTTGTGGAAAAAGCACGGTAGGCAGTCTTTTGTCACGCAAAACCGGAATGTCGTTTATTGACCTTGACAGCTATATAGAGAAAAAGGAAAACAAAAGTGTTTCTGATATTTTTGCCGATAAGGGCGAGGAATATTTTCGGAAGCTCGAACGAGAGGCATCGGTCGAGCTTTCCAAAAAAAGCGGTCTGGTAATTGCGGCGGGCGGCGGAACGCTTACATACAAAGTAAATGTAGACAACTTGAAAAAAAGCGGTAAAATAGTTTTGCTTGATATTCCCGTAGAAGTTGTGGCGGCAAGATTAAAAAACGATACAACACGTCCGTTGCTTAACCGTCCCGACAAGGGCAAAGTTATGAAAGAGTTATATGAAAAAAGGCTGCCGATTTACAAAGAGGCGGCGGACATTATTGTGAACGCCGCACAATCACCTATGCAGATTTGTATGCAAATAATTTCAATGATTAGTTGAAATAAACTCTTTTTAAGGGCTCCGCCCTTAAAAACCCGCCAAAGGCTCGCGCAGTGCCTGCGCCCCCGATTCGCGAAGTCGTTCGCTCCGCTCACTCTTAATTCAAACAATAAATTCTTTGACGCGGCATAAGTTAATATAATTAAAAATGAGTGTTAAGGGCTTTGCCCTTAAAAACCTACCAAAGGCTCCGCCTTTGGAATCCGCAAGCCTTTGAAAAGGCTTGACCGAAACTTTTGACTATGGCTAAAAAAACTAACGCCGCGCGAATGTAGTTTTTGTTTTCAGTACGAGCGAGCGGAGCGAGCGAAAACGCGAATTGACAGCGCAGGCACTGCGCCGCGAATTGACAGCGCAGGCACTGCGCCGCGAATTGACAGCGCAGGCACTGCGCCGCCGCGCCTAAAACCAAGAACATAGTCCTTCAAATATTTCAACAAATTTGAATTTTATTTCATATTTATCACTTTCGGTTACAATATCACGTTCTTTGTCGTTCATAGCTTTGTTTAATTCATTACCCTCGGCAGACGGTAAACATAGGGCAGGATAAAGAACACACCACCAATTGTGTCCCTCACCCTTGCCGATAACAACTCTTAAAGCATCATATTTCCCTGCCGGAAGTTTAAACTCTTGATATGTTCTTGTGCTGAACGGCATCTTTGTAATATATACATTTACGTTGTAATTATAACCGTATTCGTAAATAAGCGATTGTGCATAGTTTTCTATGTTTTCCAAATTTCGCTCGGCAAGCATCATAGACTGCTCTTTGTTTTTACAGTCTTTAAATATTTTTTGCGTATAGTCAAGTATGCCGTCACGCACCTTTAATTTAAGGCTCTGGTCGTCTGCACTGTCGGAATTTGCAAGAATGTGCAGTCTGAATACTTGATTTTCAATATCGTTACAGGCACCGCAAAATCCGGTCATAGACAGCAAACATGAAATAGCCAGTGCACAGCACAATGATTTGAAAAATAACTTCATCTTTATGTTTCCTCCCGTTAATTTCGTGTTTGTGCGCTTATTTAAGTACAAACAGAATATTAACCGTATTTTTGTTTCTTATACAAAAAAATCGTCATACCAACCGATAAACGGCTTGGCGTGACGATTATTGTTTATTATATTTTATTTCGGTCATATCTCTTTGGCTTTTACGCTGTCATCATTAAAAATCGAAAGATAATTTTGAATAAAGACGGCGGCGTTTTGGGTTTGCGGTTTTGATACGGAATAATTTTGTGCGGTAACGGTATTGTCGCAGCCCGTAAGCATTACCGAACCTAATGTTGCCGCAAAAAGCAATGCCGATATTGATTTTTTACCGAGAAGTCTTTCTTTGCTATTCATAAAAACAACCCCCTTGTATATTAACCGAAATTTGTTTCTGTATTTATGTCTGTAATTATAAAAATAATATTCGACCCGAATATTATTGCGGTGTTAAATAAATGTAAATAAAGACTTTAAAAAAATTAAGTTTTGTTTTGCCTGCCGTTTAAGCCGACAAAGCGGAAAACAGGCGCAAGACTTAAATAAAAAAACTGCCGTTCGGCTTGCTTGGCTGAACGGCATTAATAATATTTTACGGATAAATTCAGAATAAACAACATTACCTTGAATTGAGATACGATACATATTCGTCAAGGCATAAATTAAGAGTGGTCATTTTTAACGCATTTTCATTTCCGACATATCGGAAAAGTTGGGGATTAAAAGGCATATCGGTATAATCCTCTTTACCTTCAGGATAACGAACCACAAAACCGTATTTGTAGGAATTTTTTATGAGCCAAAGATACTCTTTGCTCTTGTCAAATTCTTTTGAAGTTGATGATGTAAATTGAACCGATAAACCTGACTGCTGTTCCGCATGGTTTCCCATCGGAACGGTTTTTTCGGCTTCTTTTTCGGCTTTTGCTCGTGTGTATCCTTCTTTTTCGGTAAGTTTTTGTACTTCGGCATTGTATAATTCGTTTTGTTCTTCGGTGGAAACATATCCGTCTTTTACATTCAGCGATATTCCATCATTTTTAGCGGCATCTAAAAGCATATTAAAGCCGTTCAATACAATGCTGTCCAGTTTGATGTTTTGGTATGAAATAAGGTTGAGCCGATAGTCCGAGGGGAGAGGGTTGTTTGGCGAAACGATCATAAGAAGTTTTTCGGCGTCCTTGTCGCTTATGAATGACTCTTCGGTAAGCGAGCCGGACTCTTCAGCGGTTTTTTCCGGTACGGAAACAAACTGTTTTATAGCAAAAAACAAAACAGTTGAAATAATTGCCGCCATAAGCAAAGGGATTACCACCAGTGCGACCCTCAGCTTTTTTGTATTGTCAGCCGCTTTTGAGCCGGAGGTTTTGTTTCCTTTTTTCCTCCTTTTTCCGTAATCCTTTTTCCCCAAGGTTGATTTGACAGATATAATATTGTTTTTTATTTTAATCACCTTCTTTACGGCAATGCCCCGTTAACCTGATAATAACATATATGTATATATAACTTCAAGTATCATTTTTTTAATTTTCTTTTAAATATTGTAATTACCTGAAAAAATACACTAAATAGGTTGTATAATGTCAGTAAGTGAAATTTATTTTTATTTTGTTTGCATTTATAATAAAATTGGAATATAATATATTCAAAATTATATTAACGGAGCAATATATATGGAACTGAACAAAAATACAATGATAAAACTTTTTCTTTTATGTGTTTGTGTACTTCTTGTTTTTCTTGCTTTTCAAAATTTGGATACAGTTTCTTCTTTTTTGAATTGGCTGCTTGTCGTACTTACACCGTTTATAATAGCCGGATGTTTTACATTTTTTTTAAACGTTCCTCTTAAAGCCATCGAAAAACATCTGTTCAGGTCAAAAGACGGGAAACCCGTAAGTGAGTTTAAAGAAAAGGCAAGACGTCCTATTGCAATTGCATTGTCAATAGGTATATTTGTTATAATTATCGGTGTTTTCTTGACGATTATTATTCCCGAAATAATAAACAGCATGCAAACAATTGCCGACTCCATTCCGGGGTTTTTTCAGAATGTTCAAAAGGAAATTATAAAAATCGGTGAAGAAAATGAGTATATTAAACAGTTTTTTGAACAAAATGAAATAGATTGGCAGATGATAACAAATAAAACGATTAATTACTTGCAGAGCAATGTGGGCAATTTTACGAACTTTATTATGAATTTGATTACGACCGTAGTAGGCACAGTTGTAAATATTTTTCTTGGAATAGTTATTTCAATATATACGCTTATGAAGAAAGAAAAGCTATCTTCTGATATTAAAAAAGTGCTGTATTCCGTTTTGCCCGTAAAGCACGCAGATTTTATTGTGGAACTTGGACATCTTACAAATCAATCGTTTTATAAAAGTATTACGGGTCAGATGACGGAATGTGTAATAATAGGAAGTCTTACGGCTTTAGGAATGACCATATTCGGTTTTCCGTATGCGGCATTGATTGGCGTACTGATTGCAATACTTTCGTGGATACCTATGTTCGGCGTGGGAATAGGCATTATAATAGGCGCACTGTTTTTACTTACAACGGACCCTATGGAGGCAATATGGTTCGTTATATTTATGATATGCTTGCAGCAAATAGAGGGAAATTTTATATTTCCGAGAGTTGTCGGCTCAAATATGGGACTTCCCCCGCTTATTATGGTTTCGGCAATTACACTGTTCGCAAGTTTTTTCGGAGTTATAGGTCTTTTGGTATGCGGTCCCGTAACATCGGTTCTGTATACATTGTTAAAAAGGTTTGTGTTTACAAAACTGAATGAACGAAAAATCCCGAAAGAAAAATATCGGACAATATATGATAAAATTCCGGAAAAAGACGATAAGATGTTTAAAAAACATACCGAACCTTCCCAAAGCAGTTTTTTCAGAAAAACAAAACCCAAAAAATAATTATTTTATTACAGCTTGGCAATGTACGGACGCCAAGCTGTAATTTATAAATTTGAACGAATGGGTAATAAGGTGTCTTAAAAAAAGCATAAGCATCGGAAATTGTCATAACAGTAAAAATAAAAAAATAAGTAAATGGTTGTATTGTCAGATAAAAATATGTTAAAATCTATAATATAAAATATATAATTTTTCCGGAGGGATAGACTTGCTGAAGCTGAAAAAAATATTCAGTTGTATTCTTGCAATAACAACATTTATGGGAGGAAGTAATTTAATGGCAAACGCTGCGGAAACAAAAAATAACGATTCTTCAAAAACCGTATATGCACATGAGCTTGACTCACAGGCGTACAACGGTAACGACCTTGGAGCAACTTATTCAAAGAAGTCAACAACGTTCAAGGTTTGGGCTCCGACAGCCTCAAGAGTTGCCGTCAGACTGTATACAACAGGCAGTCCTGAAGAAGATGGGGCGCAGGAAATTTCCACAAAGCCTATGAAAAAGGGAAGCAAGGGCGTATGGAGTTTGACTGTAAAGGGCGACCAAAAAAATGTATATTATACATATCTTGTTACAATTGATGGGGTAACAAAGGAAACGGCGGATATTTACGCTAAAGCTGCCGGCGTAAACGGAAACAGAAGTATGGTTGTTGATCTTGCCGAAACGAATCCAAAGGATTGGGACAAAGACAGTCATATTTTTTGCGAGGAACCTACGGACGCCGTTGTATGGGAAGTACATGTAAAGGACTTTTCAAGCGGCGAGGTATCGGGTGTTTCGGCAAAATACAGAGGTAAATACCTTGCATTTACCGAGTCGGGAACCACTCTTGGCGGTAAGGGAGATATTCCTACCTGTATAAGCTACCTTAAGAGCTTGGGAGTTACTCATGTTCAGCTCCTTCCGGTATATGATTACGCAACCGTAGATGAAGCGGATACCAAATCCGAACAATTTAACTGGGGCTATGACCCGAAAAATTACAATGTTCCTGAGGGCTCGTATTCAACGGACCCGTTTAACGGAGCTGTGCGTATCAATGAATTTAAACGTATGATACAGGCTCTTCACAATGAGGGAATCGGCGTAATTATGGATGTTGTGTATAACCACACATATAAAGCGGAGGGCAGTTGGTTTGAAAATACAGTACCGGGTTATTATTACAGATTGAAGTCGGACGGCAGTTACAGTGACGGTTCGGGCTGCGGCAACGAAACGGCAAGCGAACACCTTATGTATAGAAAATATATGATAGATTCCATACTTTACTGGACAAATGAATATCATATAGACGGTTTCCGTTTTGACCTTATGGGAGTACACGATGTAGAAACAATGAATGAAATCCGCAAGGCTCTTGACACAAGGGTAAATAACGGAAAGAAAATAATTATGTACGGAGAGCCGTGGACAGGCGGAGAATTGTCAACGAAAGAAACAACTGCGATAAAGGACAACGTAAAACAGCTTGACAACAGAATAGGCGCATTTAACGATACATTTAGGGACGCCGTCAAGGGTCACGTTTTTAACGCACTTGAAAAGGGCTTTGTCCAGGACGGAAGCAGCAAGGGCAGCCTTGTAGGCGGAATTACCGCTAACACGATACAAAATCAGAGCTTTAATCAGCCGTCGCAGGCGGTAACGTATCTGTCCGCACACGATAACTATACTCTGTATGACAAACTTGTTTTGTCCGTAAAAAATGATATGAGCTATGACAAACGTGATGAAAATCTTGTGGGTATGAATAAACTGGCGGCTGCAATAATGCTGACATCTCAGGGTATATCCTTTATGCAGGCGGGAGAGGAATTTGCAAGGACGAAGTTTGGCGACGGAAACAGTTATGTATCCTCGGAAAATATAAATCAGCTCAACTGGAACAATCTTGTGACTTATGCCGATTTGGATTCCTATTATGCAGGTCTTATAGAAATAAGGAAAAACTTTAAACCGTTTAGGGATCCCACAACAAAATCGGCTGAACAGATAAAGTTTTCGACAACAGGCAACGGAGTAATTGCATATACGCTTGAAAATACCCTTACAAGCGGAAAAGAATGGTCGTATGTTGCCGTTGCATTTAATTCGACGGATAAGGACAGCAAGGTTACTTTGCAGGCAAACGACGGTAAAAAACTCCCGTCCGAGTGGGTAATTGTTGCGGATAAAACGGCTGCCGGACTTGAAAAACTTGGAACTGTAAGCGGCAGTGAAATTACTGTTCCGGCACATTCCGCACTTATACTTGCCGATAAACAGAGCTTTGAAAGCCTTGGGCTTACCTCTTACAGGTGCAGTGTAAGAGTTGAATACAGGGATAAAGACAGCGATGAGCTTTTGAATGCACATACCATTACCGGTATGGAGGGAATGAAGTATACTACAAATGGTGACGAGTCGCTCAGCGTTGATTACGATCTTGAAAATATTTCGGGAAATGAAAATGGAAAATATACTCAAAAAGCTCAGAAGGTTACATATTACTACAAGAAATTTACCGGTAATATTTACAATCTGACAGTGAATTTTTTGAAAGAGGGCAGCGACCTTCTTGGTTCAGGAGATTCCGAGGTTGCGTCGAGCATAACCGAAAGGATACGGGAGGGCAGTTCCTATACGGCTTCCATTCGTGACATTGATGATATGGAGGTTGACCTGTCTATGTTCCCGACCAATGCGGTGGGTAAAATTTTGGACAGCGATGTCACTGTAAACTATTACTATAAAGCAAAGGAGAAGTCAGACCTTACAATTCATTATCAAAATTCAAACGGCTACTCAAAAGTGGGAGCTTATGTGTATGAGAAATCCGAGGACGGAAAAAACAAGGAGTATACCGGCAAAGCGCCCGGAAAAGAGATGACGCCCGACAAGGAGCTTGGGGACGGTTGGTATGTTTTGACCGTAAAGGACATAGGCTCGCTCAGTGATATTAATGTTAAATTTACGGATATGGGAAAGCAAACGGACAGTGGTTCAAATACCGATGGATACCCTGTAAGCGGAGAGTGTTGGGTCAAGGACGGAGCAGTTTCCTATACCGGAGAGGTAAATACAATATATGTACAAAGCAACGGTAAAGTTTTAAAAACGGAATCCGTAACCGGAAAAGTGGGAAGCGAATATAAAACCGCCGAAGAAAATTTTGAAGGTCTTACAATGCTGGCAAAAACTTCAAATACAAGCGGAAAATATACTTCCACACCCATTTATGTTATTTACAGTTACGGTGAGCCTGCCATAACCGAGAAATCGGTAATGCCCGTTATAATTATATTGTGTTCGTCAGCACTTGTAATGTTTATTGCGGCTGCCGTTACTGCACTGGCATATCAAAAAAGAAAAAACGTATGGTAAATGTATAATAAAAACTACGCGCCCTCACAGTTATGTGAGGGCGCGTAGCTTTTATCCGCAAGCCTTTGAAAAGGCTTGAGCGAAACTTTTAATTATGGATAAAATAACTAACGCCGCGCGATTGTAGTTTTTGCTTGCAGTACGAGCGAGCGAAGCGAGCGACAACGCGAATCGCCTGCGCCGGCTCGGCGCCGCCAAAGGCTCCGCCTTTGGAATCCGCAAGCCTTTGAAAAGGCTTGAGCGAAACTTTTAATTATGGCTAAAATAACTTACGCCGCGCGATTGTAGTTTCTGCTTGCAGTACGAGCGAGCGGAGCGAGCGACAACGCGAATCGCCTGCGCCGGCTCGGCGCATTTTCGCCCGCCTTTTTTAAAAGGCGGCAGGGTCAAGGGACAG
>CANQBK010000071.1 GCA_947589485.1 uncultured Clostridia bacterium
GAGCGGAAAACTAAACGCTGAAAAGAAAAAGCCCTCAGAAACGCTTACAGAGCGTTTCCGAGAGCTTGCGGTTATTCAGTTCCAATAGGGTTTGTGCCGGTTGTGGTATGCTCCACAATTCTGATTATAACTTATACGGAACGGAAAACAGGTGCGCCAATAGGCTATGGTTTGTGAAATACACATGATTAAAGCTGTTCACGAATTACGGCATCTGCTTTTGGTAAAGCATATTTCAGTAATTTGTCAGATACAGTAATCACATTGGAAGGTATTTCGCTATAATGTTTGCTCCACATTGCAGGCACAACCAATATTCTGTGTGATCTACCGTTTTCTATCAAGTAGTGCTGCTGCTCATGAGATTCAATCCTATAATCTGAACCAAGAGCATTTAATGGCAATAGTAATCTTTCTTGATTTTCATAGGATAATGGTGCAGGCAGGACAGAACATTGACACCAATCTAATAATTGTAATGCTGCGAACCTATCCAGATTGCTTTGTACTCTCTGATTCCAAAAATGCATCATACATTCATGGCAAGCACTATCACATTTTGCTGGGCATTCGCTCAGTACCTTCTTGATTTCAGACATTAATTCCTCAGTACGATCAGCTAATGTAGAACAGTAACCTGCACCGCTTGACAGACTGTCAAATAAGAAAATATCAACGAAGGCTTTTTCCTGCGCATTATCGTAACGTAAGCGATAACCACTTCGTATTTCATTGAATTCGATATCCAAGAGGCGGCCACCTGCAAGTGTCATTGCTTCTGCCATAGTCTGACCTGCTCTGTGAATCCATAGCTCCTTTGGATCAACATTAATTTTATCATATGGTAAAGCTATCTCGTAGACAACCATGTCTGTTCTGAATTGACTTCCTAAATAAGTATTGGTTATTTGTGAAGCAGAATGGCGGCAATCAAACTTGTTATGCGGATGCACGAAAGGCTTTAGCAATTTAGAAAGCGGAACGGAATCATCACCCGGGACAGCAGCTCCACATTCCTTGCATACCATGAAGCCTTTTGATTTAGGTCCTTTGTTCACGATGATAAGCGGATCATCGTCACGCTTTGAATACCTGAGATTATCATATGATTCAACATCTATCATTTCATCTTCTGAAGGTGTTATTGAATAACTTGGGTTCTCAGCATAGGAAATATCAGCATCATCATCGTTTTCGCTTTGTTTTCTACCATTGACCGGAGCAAATCCCCAAGGTTTCAATACAAACTTCTGTTGAATATTGTCTTTTCCGCAGAATGGGCAATTCTTTACTGGTGATAGCCCCATCCAGTTACATGACTGCTCCTCACAGATATAAAGTGACCTGTAATAGTCCGTACTCGAAAAATAAGGCCGAGCAGGATGCTCTTGCTCTCCTGGTTTAAATTTCGAGTGAAAACTATAAATACCACCTGATTTATATACGTCTTTATTTATGACAATTATTCTACCCGGAGCGTATTCACTAATCGCCATGTCCAAAGAACGGTCAGGCTTTTGAACAATTTTCTTTCCCTGATTATCTTCAACATAAAATCCGATTACGTCCTTCGGAAACGAATATGTCGGGAAAATACCTTCTTCCAAGAGCGTATCGAGAACTGTTTTTGATGAATCACCACTTTCTTTATAGTTTTCAGGGAAACTCTCGACTTTGTGCTTCAAGGCATCCATTTCCGCTAAGAATTTATTCTTGTATTGATCAAAATCAAAGTCAACACCGTCTGGAATCAGTGCGGTCATGTCAAAATCCTTAGCTTGTTTACTAATTACATAATCTGAGAATTGAGAATACCATTGTGTAAAGAATTTATCTATCTCTTGCTGATCAGCGCCACTGTAAATACTATCAAAAAATTCAGTGATTAGCATAACATTAAAATGTCTTGAAACCAGCTTTGAATTATGAACATCTATCCAAGGTGTACGAGGTTCTCCTGAAATAATCTCTTCAGGATTATGGAAGTAATAACTATCATGTGGACGATTATCCGCAAAAGTAACAATAGTTGATATTGCAGTGCTTTTACGACCTGCACGACCTGCTCTCTGCTGATAATTCTCTCTCATGGGAGGAATATTTCTTAAACCAACAGCAGTAAGAGAACCAATATCAATACCGACTTCCATCGTTGTTGTACAGCTAAGAATGTCAACAGGGCGATCATTGTTTACATGAACATTCTGGAAACGCATTTCATAATCTTCAGTTGTAGACCAAGTATTATCTCTTTGATCCTTATGCGATAATTGTGCAGTATGCTCCTCAGTGTTAATACGAGTCATAAGAGCTTGCGGATCTCCTTCGATGGCTTTAAGGACGGGAGAACGCCAAAAATCAATGCCCTTGAAATCGTCCGTGTTCATTAAATGTGGCTCACCTTTACCACAATGTGCGCATTTTCCCCATACCGTGTACGGGAATACTCCGCTGCAACGAGGACATTTATACCACTCATGTTCGGCATCGTAATGTAATGAAACTACTTCCATATTCAAGTAATATGATGAAGTATGATCGCCCTTAGCAAGGAATCTGCTGAGTTGCTCGGCGATTATACTAATCTGTTCCTTTGAATACCCATGTTCTGTCAATAATGATCTGATTCTTGTGGGGAGTTCCGTTTCATTTTCAACACCTAATCTTTGCCGATATGCAGTTAAGTTTCGGCGTGTAGAATCTGGAATATCAGAGCCTATGGCATATTCAGAAGTCATTATTTCCATTGCCCAAGCAGCAAAAAGAACTTTAAACTCATCCAATGTCATTGAAATATCAGCATCATCAAAGGCTTCTTCTATGTCATCAAATGTGTCTCCATCAATATCACATGGTTCAATCCAACACAGTCCGGCATCGGTAAGCGAACGGAAATTACTGCAAAGCTGGCGGAGTAAGTGTTCATTAAACTGATCTGGTTTATGTTTGAAATCCTTTAACGCCATTTTATCGTATCTTAGAGAATCGCCTTTCTTTTCGTATCGCTTTTTCATTGTATCTAAATCGTTAAGTAGATCCTCTTCATTATTTCCATAAAAGAATCTTAACCCATTCTGGTATGCCACCTTCAAAAAGAATGTATACAGCAAAGACAAAGTAGGCTCTTCATCTTTTGATGCTGCCCATTCCTGAAGTTCTTTCGCAGCAACTGTGAGAGCTTTCTTCATGGCATCTTCATCAGCAGCCCTTGTCAAATCTCTTGCAAGAACGGCGGCTCTTTGTCTGCTATCAGAGAAGAGAAGCACCTTTCGTCCTTGATTGACAAGATCAGCGTACTTTGGAACAGGCGGCTGAACATAAAACTGCTCAGATACAATATTGAAAAACGGTTCGTTGCCTTTGGTTATAAAATCTGTAGCATTAAATCTGTTCTTTTCACATTTAGGGCAGCTTTTGAATGTTAAGGTATCAGGACGACCTTTCGACTCCGCAGTACAGTAAGCAACATGAAGAAATCCATTTTCTCCAGTATGATCATTGAAACAATCAATTCTTCCAGCGAGTGCATTAAGCCACCCAACAACCATATCTTTTTTCTTTTTGAATGATCCGTCATTTGGAATTATGTAAAAAAGCACTTCCTTCAGATTCTCTGTAAACTGAATTCCCGGTTCATTCCATATAAAAGGATTCGAGCCTTCTGAAATGTCCATGTATCCACGAAGGAACAATGCACCGCAAGAACGTTCATTCAGCAGTTCGTATATCATACCTCCACAATCACATCTTGTCCCGGGTTTATTTAAGTATACTCTGCCCAGTCCTAAACTGCCGTCATGATTTTTATGTTTACACATAGGGTTTGAACAAGCATAGATACCTTGTAAACCACGAAACATCATGTGTAATCTCGCAGGGTATAACACTTGATTGTTAGCATTTTTAGCAAGTGGAGCAATTGCAAGAAAGGCACTCGTAGCTTTTTGAGCGGTTTCTGCTTCTTCGCTCGGAAACGCTTTTAGTGCAAGCTGATTAAAGCTCATTGCATTTCCTCTTGTTGCTTGCATGATCCTACGCATAGGATTTGTATTGAAAAGGCATTTGTACAGCCATACTTCAACAGATTTCTCATCGTCAAGGTCGCAATCCATGTCGAATTTTAATCTTCTTGCAAAATCAGCAATAGCTTCTTTTTTGGTATCCCAGTCACCTTGTAAAGCATCAATGTCAAAATCTAATAGATACCGAGCGTTTATCTCGGGAGCAGTAAATTCTATTGGCTCTTCTTTTCCACGAATTATCTTGAAGTTGTTGGCTTTCTCATTTTGTGCGCTAAGTTCGCAGGCAAACTTATAAATTGGTGAATCATCAGACGGAACGCTGGCACTTGTCAGGATAAATTGTACACGGTCACGTCCAATACCGAGTTTATGAAGCACTCTGCGAATAAGTAAAGCTACCTCGCCTCCGGTAGAACCTCTATACATATGTGCTTCATCAATAATGAATAATAGCTTATTATCATCTGAACTATCAAGCCAATTACGAGTTGATTGCCAAATTGGTTTTTCAATCGGACGCATAAGCATATACTCAAGCATTGAATAGTTAGTGATAAGAATATCAGGACAGAACATCTGCATTTCATATCGGGTAACAAGTTCTGCATCATTAGGATCGGTTAGTATTGCTCCTTGATCTTCCAGTCTATCTGCAAAGCTTTCAAGATCAGCTTTTGAAGGATACTTTCCCAATTCTCTGAGCTTATCCTGTACCTCTTCGGATTGTGTAAGTATATCTCTTCTGATTGTTTCAGCATACTTTACATTTTCATCGAAATTATTTTGGCCTGGATAAGGTGTTCGTCCTGTATACATACCGAACTGCGGAACACGAGAACCCGGAGCAATTTTGCGAATTATATCATGGAACCCATTTTTGCCATTACCGATCATTTTTCTAAGACGACCCATCTGATCGGATACAAGTGCATTCATAGGATAAAGCATTATAGTACGAATACCTCTGATTTTCCATGTGTCAGGCGAATTGATCTGTTCCATTAACAGCTTTGTAGCTAATGGCCACATAAAGCATTCCGTCTTACCTGAACCTGTTCCTGTGGATACAAACAAATCCTTTCCTCGATAGTAATTCTCTAATGATTCTATCTGATGCAGATAAGGATTTGCAAATACACCAAGATTTCTGTTTATCATTTCTTGAAGAATCCGCTTTACATCATCGGGAAGATCAGCTTTACTTATCCCGTCAGGTATTGACAAATAGGCATGGTTAGCTTCGATATAAGGTTCTTGATACAATAGCCCTGTTTCCTCTAACTCTGAAAGACACGCAGAACGCAGGGCGTCATTTTTTCCAAGATATACTGTACTGATATAGTTTATTAGTTTATTTTTCAACGCTTCATGCGTACTTTTAACTCCGTATTTATCCATGTTATTCCTCCGATATTCGTATGCCTAATGCTTCAAAATACGGTTTTATGTAATCCCAAATGAAACCGTACATTGTCCAACAGAGCATATCGTTTATTCGATTAATGGGCCAAGCATAGCTTTCAAGTATTATTCGTTCTTTCATTGGGAGATGTGTAGATAGTTTGAGATGAACATGATCGCTATAACTCTTAGCAATAGCAACAGCACTATTATTTGCTTTTTTTCTTAATGCAAGCATTATTCTAATATGATACCCTTGCTCTTGTAAAAACGGATCTAATTTGTGCATTAATTTACGCTTGGGCTTTAGTAAATAATACTCATATCCATTTTTGTTTATCGTTATTCTGCCAAGGATAACCTCGTCGATAGCATTTGGGAGCGAACTATCCCAAGCTGTGTAGTTATTTTTCGACTTATGCGCTGGATTGAAATACATCAATTCATTCATTTCAGAGGGAATAGCTGTCCACCATACACTTTTAAGAAACCCTTTTAACCATTCTTCGGGACTTTCACCCGTTTCTGATTGATTTGTAAAATCATTCTTGCGAAGTGCCGATATTCCCGAGTATATGATGTTTTCGCCTAAGACTTCGCCGTATATCGTATCATAACCTGAAATAAACTGCTTTCTATTTGTGATAGAAAGTGCTAAGTTAGTATCAAAGCCCTCATTCAATAAGTCACCATGATTTAACAATCTGTTTCTTATTATTACGACAGGATTTTCATCGCTATCCTCAGTGCTAAACCATGGTGCTGTCTCAGGATTCATTTTTATAAGCGATTCTAAAACAGCATTACCACGTTCATATATGTGTCTCCGACTTACACCTGAAAGATGATTTTCTTTACTACCGATCGGCTGATCCATTGCAATAGCTTTCAGCCAGCTCGACATTGCTGAATATATTACCCTACACTTAAATGATGTTGTATCTTCACCATCATAACTTGTGATGCCAAGGTCAGCAGCCATTTTGTCTATAATCGAATTCATATTATGTTAACCCTTAATAAATCAGTCAAATAATTCTTCACAACTTCCTATTCCGTTTTCCTGGAGCAATTCCTTCAAACGTTCAGGATTTCCTGTTGAACGAGCTGTAGCTATTAGTTGTGTAAGTATCAGATTACTATCATCTAACGAGGCATTATATATTGCTAAGTATCTTGAATACATTCCGATTTGCGTATTACTCAATATATCTGTAAACAACTTCATTGATTTCCTGGCATCCTTATATTCCTTCGATTTCATATCAATAGTTCTATCATGAAGATCAAGGCTGTCAAGAACGGTAAATGTGTGCAGTGAATCAACCGTCTTTTTCTCAAAACCTCTGTCACCGTCAATATAAATCGAACGATTCCATACACCGGGCATTATCATTTTTGACGGAGTGCCTTCTAATGATAAGAGCATAACAACATTGTCCCAGTTTTGCATAATATTTGAAAGTGCATTAAATAGATTGATAGAATATCCATCAAACACACCATGAACAAGACATACCATTGGCGATACTTTATTCAAATTATCATTGATAACAGCAGACAAGTCCTCAATGCTGATTCCCTGAACGGTTACAAACACCTCAGACACATTACCGCCATTAAGAACAGCAGCCAAACACTGAGCTATAAGTTTAGCGTTTTCGCTTATCACCAATGGAACTTTCTCAAAAACGCCAAAGCTGATAGCTTGTGATATTTCAATTGACTGTTCGTTGTCATAACCGATCCGTGTCAGGTTTTCACTCAATTCATCTTCAAATGTATCAACATCATCGATTTCTCCGCCTTCGGCGCAATCGATATGTGAATTAAAAACTGATAATTGATTCGAAAGCTGATTTCCGTTTGAAGTAACAGCAGAATAGAGTGGAGATACAAATGCCATATTACTGATAAAATCAGCAACATTTTGTTTTGCCTTTTCTATTTGCGTGGAAATTTTTGTTTCAACATCTGATGCAAGTTGTTCTCTTTGACTGAGTGCTGATTGTAGTTGCTCCATTTCATCGGCTAACTTATCTCTCTCAACTGCTAATTGTTTTATTTCATTCTGGTTCCTTTCAACTACACTTAATACCTCATTGAGTTTTGATTCAGCCTCAGCAAGTTGTTTTTCATTTTCAGCTTTCCACTCATCTGTCAACTGCTGCTTACATAAATCAAGTAGTTCAGCATTTCCTTGTATAGCTCGGGAAATGATAGTTGTGTCAATATCGGAAGCAGATAAGTATTGGTCAGCTAAACTGATAAAGCCATCGATGTATTCTTGTGCGGTTTCGTTTGAACAATTGTAGGCAAGTGTCAGTTCTTGAATAATATCCTGAGTGGGAATAGCCGTCAAATAGTTCCTACAATGCTGAACTTCTTTTTTTGATAGCCCATATTCACGAAGATTAGCATTAGTGAACCGGGAAATGATAAGAGATTTAACTGCTTCATAAGGATCCCGAACCTGATAAATAGACTGTGGTATCCCGAGTGATAAAAACTTATAGATTCTGATACCAGCAAGTTCCATTGTATCAGATAGCTTAATGCTATACTGTGGAAGCGTATAAACATCGGATTTAAGGGCGATTTTATCATTAGTACGGTCAAAATCAGCAGTTGAACAAAGTAAGCCTTTTGATATAGAGTTTTCTTCATACGCAAACAACACTTTGCTACAAGCAAATTGTATTGATATACCGTCTTTTAACAAAGAAACTACATCATCAAGTGTTTCACAATTTAGCAACTGAATTATCTGTGTGAATTGAATACTATTACAAAAGTCGGTTACAACATAATCTTTTTCAGGATCAGTATCTCTTGGGGTAGCGTTCCAATTCCAAATACCAATAGAATTCTCTTCCGCTGGTCCATCATTCCAAATCAAACGATCTCTGTTAGCAAAATAATGTGGCAAATTCTTATCCTTTACAAAGACTGTTATCGAACCATCATTTGATATATCTGCGAGTCTTATTATGTATTTCTGTAAATATCCATACTGATTGTAATCAGTTATTACTTTTCCGATAGATGTAAATTGAAAGGAACTTAATTGAGAACTATCAAACCCTTTATCTGCATACCTTTCCAGAGCTTGATAATGCTCAAGCTCGTGTTTCATATCAGATATGGTCGATTCAGCGATACGAAGTTTGTTAGTTGTATCACTTAACAAGCGTTGATTTTTCTGTAACTGCTCATTTACGCCATCAAGTTCATGTTTTAATGCGTCCCCATGTTCCTTCTCTTCAGTCAATTTTTTACTGATTGTCTGAATTTCGGAATTAAGCCTTTCGATTTCCGAGCTTTCAAGTTCGACATTATGCTCTTCCAATGCAATATCAGATGTTTTCTTTACAAGAGACAATGCATCATTAAGTAATCTCAGATAATCGTCTGTATATGCTTGTTCAGTCAGCTTAAAGTACAATTCTATCCTATCGCAGAAAACGCATTCGGGAATAGTTTTTAGTAAAGCTTCTCCAGCGGTAAAACCTTCATGTTCAAGCGAGTCACGATGTTCTTTAATCTCCGATAACCATTGTTTAACAGCCCCCTGTATCACAGATTGAATAAAGGGCTTATTAGCGTATTTTATAAGAAATGAAAGCGTTTCATCGTCCGTCATCTTTTTTACAGTAAATCCCGGCCTGAGTTTGTTAAACTCTTTAGGATTCTTCTGAAAATAATACCTTACAGCCGGAAGATGCATACGTTCACAGATATATTTGATTTCATCGTTTGATAATTCGGAAATATTATACATATGATTTCCTCTCTTCCATCTGTTATTTGTTGTTCGATATTCCGATTGATAAATCTAATAAACGTAATTGTCGAACTGTTTCAATATGAAGCATATTATTAACCATTGTTCCGACTATAGCCTGATAGATCTGTTCATATTGATTATTTCTAAGGTATTGCAGTAAATGATTAACCCATACAGGAATAGGTATCAGTTGACCTCTTGCAGACGCAATGATCGTTTGAGAAAGTATGGTTATATCTGTATCAAGTATTATATCATTATCAAATTTAATACAGTCATATACATTTGAGCCTATAATCAGAGATATTTCTGTAATTCCTTGGTTTTCGGTGATTGAGGTTTGTTGTTCTCTAACAGAGAAACGCTTGTAAACCATTTCGGAAGTGCCTAAATATATATCAAATTTACTGTTTGATTTTAATATAAAGCCTTTCGCTACATCATTTTTGCGTATTTTAGTTAATTCGCTTTCTTCGCCTGCGGAGTTAATATAAGAAAAGCAGTATGAATAACCGCTATGTTGAAGTGTCTTTGCAATAAAAGTTACTTCTCTTCCAACATATTTTCTGTCTACCGATAAGACAGTCGGATACAAGCCGAGTGAAAACTCGACTGTATGTATCCCCTTTGATATGTTTTTTACTTCTTTTCTATATACTGCATTACCAGAATAAGAATAAACATTCGGTTCATCATTACCACTTGATACTACGCAAATTATATTTGAATCTTTTTTGACGGGAATCATATAATCCTGTTGAACAACAGGCGGCCAAACAGGAATCAGCTCTGGCGGACATTCTAACAACCATACGCCAAAATTCGACTTCATATATGAACTTATAAGTGTAAAATCTCTTTTGCTATCAACAGACACATCGATTAGAAATTTGATTATTTTGAAGACTGCCTTATTGATTATGACCTTTCCAATTGTGGTTTGACTGATATTTGAATGATATAAAAAATCGTTTTTAACAACAGCATAGTAATATCTGTTTGTAGATATACTATCACCTCTACGAACCTTTTTTCCACCTGTTTCACTATAAGAAAAGATAGCGCCGTTTGACTCAAAACCGTCTGCATAATCAGACCATTTTTTTTGCAAATCATAGAGTGGTGTTCTTCCCTCAATTGAAATTGAGTAGTTTCTTCCGTACAATGGAATGAAATCTATTGGTATAAGTGTGGTATTGTCCGACAAGAAATTTGATTGATTGACTTTGACGGTTCTACATTGCTGATATGAAGATATTTTAACTGTACAATCGAATCTTGCTGCATTATCTAATGTTTTACTGCCAAGAGCCGGAAAACCTATACTAAGTTGAAAATTTTCTGCACCGATTTGTGTAATAAATAATGGTAAACCAACTCTTTGGCTTATTGTGAGTTCTGAGCGACCATCAACGCGCTTGTCACATTCAGGAGTACGAGACGTTTTTTCTTGGTGATAAAAATGACTTACATTATATTGACCGTTTCTAATATATACTAACTCGCCACATTCAGGACAGTAAAATCTTTCCTTTCGAGCTGGAATATACGATAGTCCTTCAAATTCACTGGCACTAACCTCTTTCTCTGTGCCAACCGCATATCTGTCTATTGCAAATCTCATTTTATCACCCCACTTTACAAAAATTAAAAATCCAAACTACCTTCCAACAAACCCATTATAACTCCCAAACCCCAGCATATACACCGCCATAGCTACAGCGAGATTCTCATCATCAATGTTCTGCTTCTTAGCAAGCTTTTTCAGCTCGTCAATGACAGTATCGTGCGGAACGATAGAGCCTTCAAGCTCGTCCACAGCCTTCTGAATGATAGACGGCAGAACCATACACATCTGATAGAAAGCGTCCTCCTGACCTGTTACAAGGGCATAGAATTGGTCAAGGCTAACACGGCGGATCAGTTTATGACCGACTTTTTTCTTGTCAACGGTAGTCTCCCACTTGATATTCTGCGACCTCTGAGCGATCGCTTCAACAAGGAAACAAGCGCAGTCATCATCATTAAGGAGCTGATTTTGCATCTTGATGAAGGTCTTTCCTGCCGATGCAGAGTTCATCGTGTTGTGCTTATTCTTCATCTCAACATAGACAGTATGCACTACGCTGCCGTCGGGCAGGGCAATACCATCGGGATTCTCAAAGATAACGTCCCAACCGCCCTCTTTGCCGTTGTCGGGAACATGGCACTTGTCGATATAGTTGAATATTCTCTGGTGAAAATAGCCTATATCATTGTTGTTGGACTTATCACGCTGACGGAAAATCTCGTTGCTGACGATCTCTTCCCAAGAAGCCTGATAAACTGTCTTATCAAAAATCAGCTTGATAGGGTCAATGATATTCTTGTTGAAACGCTTCAAGTCGAAGGATTCCAGCTTTTCGCCGTACTTCTC
>CANQBK010000072.1 GCA_947589485.1 uncultured Clostridia bacterium
ACTAAACACATACTCGCACCTGTACCCGAATAAGCACGGAGAAGTAGCAGAAATACTGTCAAAATTGATACAAAATTGAAAAAGTGGTACGATTTTGGTACGGTTGCAAAATAAAAAATCCCGAAAACCCTTGTAAATAAAGGCTTTCGGGATTTCTCGTTATTATTCCCACTCAATTGTTGCGGGAGGCTTACTTGTTATGTCATAAACAACACGGTTTACATTCTTTACCTCATTAATTATCCTGTTTGAAATTTTTTCAAGAACATCATAAGGCACCCTTGCCCAATCGGCGGTCATAAAGTCGTTAGTTGTTACGGCACGCAAGGCAATAGTGTTGTCATAGGTTCTTCCGTCACCCATTACTCCTACACTCTTAATGCCCGTCAGAACCGCAAAATATTGGTTTACCCTACGGTCAAGTCCGTTATCGGTAAATTCTTCCCTCATAATTGCGTCGGCTTCTTTAAGGATTTCAAGTTTTTCTTCTGTAACGTCGCCCATAATCCTTATGGCAAGTCCGGGACCCGGAAAAGGCTGACGCCATACAAGAAATTCGGGTATTCCAAGCTCCAGACCGGCTTTTCTTACTTCATCTTTAAATAAATCCCTGAGCGGTTCAATTATACCCTCAAATCCCACATCTTTCGGAAGACCTCCGACATTATGGTGGCTTTTTATGACGGCAGATTCACCCACACCGCTTTCTACAACATCGGGATATATGGTTCCCTGACAAAGATATTCCGTTTTGCCGAGCTTTTGTGATTCTTCTTCAAATACACGAATAAACTCTTCACCTATGATTTTACGTTTTTTCTCCGGATCGCTTACCCCTGAGAGCTTTTTAAGGAATCTGTCCTTGGCGTCAATGCGGATAAAGTTCATATCAAACCTTTGTTTGAACACTTTCTCAACCTGATCACCCTCGTCCTTGCGTAAAAGACCGTGATCCACAAAAATACAGGTAAGCTGCTTTCCGACAGCTTTATGTACCATAAGAGCCGCAACCGACGAATCGACGCCGCCGGAAAGAGCGCAAAGAACCTTTTTGTCCCCTATTTTTTCTCTCAAATATTCTATTGTATCGCTGACAAAGGAATCCATTTTCCAATCTGCGGTACAGCCGCAGGAATTGTAAAGGAAATTCTTGAGGTACAACATACCCTCGACGGTATGCTGTACTTCAAGATGGAACTGAACGCCAAAAAAGTTACGCTTTATATCTTCCATTGCGGCAACAGGACAATCATTTGAAATTGCGGTAATTTTAAATCCGTGCGGAACCTCTTCAATACGATCAGTATGGCTCATCCAACAAATATTTTTTTCCTTTGCCGAATGGAACATAAGCGAAGATGTATTAAACTCCACCTCTGTTTTTCCGTATTCTTTATTTTCGTTTGTTCCTGTAACCTTGCCTCCGAGAGTTTCCGCCATAAGCTGCGCTCCGTAGCATATACCGAGAACGGGAATACCTATCTCAAAAATTTTCGGGTCACATTTCGGTCCGTTACTGTCGTATGCGCTGTTCGGACCTCCCGTAAATATTACTCCTTTATATCCGTTTTGTTTTATCTCTTCGGCGCTTGTTTTGTACGACTTTATCTCGCAGTAAACATTACATTCACGGACCCTTCTTGCAATAAGCTGAGTGTACTGTCCGCCAAAGTCCATAACAAGAATGGATTCGTTTTTTATTTCCATATATTAACACCCTGTTTCATTTTAACTTTACAAAATATTTAATTACGGAACCGGGCAGCCTTATTGAATTTGGCAGCCGCTGCCGTATTATTCAACGGTTACGGATTTTGCGAGATTGCGGGGCTTATCAATATCACAACCCTTAAGAGAAGCAACATAGTACGCAAAAAGCTGCAATGGTATTACAGCCAAAGACGGCAAAAACATATCGCAGGTATTCGGTATAAATATCGTACTCTGAGCAACGCTTGCCATTTCCGGGTGATTTTCACAAGCCACGCCTATAACATTTGCTCCCCTTGCCTGTACCTCTTCTATGTTGCTGATAATTTTACCCAAAAGTTCTTCGTGTGTTGCAAGCGCTATGACAAGAGTACCGCTCTCGATAAGAGAAATAGTACCGTGTTTTAATTCGCCTGCGGCATAAGCCTCGGAATGTATATAAGAAATTTCTTTCAGCTTTAACGAACCCTCAAGTGACAAAGCATAGTCTATATTTCTGCCGATAAAGAATACATCACGGCAGTTAAAGCTCTTTGAAGCAAGATATTGAATATTTTCCTTATTTTCAAGAATTGACGTAATCTTTTTCGGCAGCTCCTGAAGCTCGGACACATACGTTTTATATTCGTTTTCGTTTATTGTTCCGAGCTTATCACCCAAATAAATTGCCATAAGATAAATTACCGCAAGCTGCGTGCTGTATGCCTTTGTCGTTGCAACCGCTATTTCCGGTCCTGCCCATGTATATATAACATCGTCGGACTCAACCGCAATTGCACTTCCAACAACATTAACTATTGAAATAACGTGAGAACCGCGCCGCCGTGCCTCTTTCATAGCCTCTTTTGTATCGGCAGTTTCTCCGGACTGACTGATGACCACGGTAAGGGTCTTTTCGTCAATAATGGGATTGCGGTAACGGAACTCCGATGCAAGGTCAACTTCTACCGGCTTTCTTATTATCTTTTCAAATACATATTTTGCGACAACTCCGACATGATATGCCGAGCCGCAGGCAAGAATATTGATTTTATCAAAATTTTTAAGCTGTTCGTCACTGAGCTTTATTTCGTCAAGTACAACTCTGCCGTCCTTTATTCTCGGAGCAACAGTATCGTGAACGGACTTGGGCTGCTCCATTATTTCTTTAAACATAAAATGTTCATATCCGCCCTTTTCGGCAGCGCTTATATCCCACTTAATCGTTTCGGGCTCTTTCCTGACTTCTTCCTTATCAGTATCAATTATTTTTACGCTGTCACGGTGCAGCACGGCAATTTCATTGTTTTCAAGGCGATAAATTTTTCTTGTTTTTGCAAGAATGGCGGTAACATCGGAAGCAATATAATTTTCATTTTCTCCCAGACCTATAATAAGCGGGCTTTCCTTTCTTACCGCAATTATCTCATCGGGATTGTCCCTGCTTATAACGCCGAGTGCATAAGAGCCTTCCAGCTTTGACATCACCTTTATAACCGTATCAATTATACTGCCCTTGTAATAATATTCTATAAGCTGTGCAATAACCTCGGTATCGGTTTTGGAACGGAACTCGATTCCTTTGGACTTAAGATGTTCTTTAAGCTGAATGTAATTTTCTATAATTCCGTTATGAACAACTGCAAATCGGTCCGAATCACTCAAATGCGGGTGCGCGTTGACGTCGGACGGTTCTCCGTGGGTCGCCCATCTTGTATGACCTATACCTACTGTACCTTTTAATGTTTTTCCGTTTTCCGTAAGCTCCTTAAGGACCTTGAGTTTCCCCTTTGATTTTTCTACAACGAGCTTTTCGCCGTCATTAAGACATACGCCCGCCGAATCATAGCCGCGGTATTCCAGCTTTTCCAAGCCCTGCAGCAGCAGCGGCGCAGCCTGCTCATATCCGATATATCCTACTATACCACACATGAAAAAACCTCCAGACTTATCTGTAAATAATATCCTCTCGCTTTGGTCCGTTAGAAATCATTTTAAACGGAACTCCTACCGCTTTCTCGGCAAATTCGATATACTTACGGCAATTTTCCGGAAGTTCCTCATAATTTTTTATTCCTCTTATGTCGGTTTTCCAACCGGGCAGAACCTCCAAAACAGGCTTTGCTCTTTTCAGTTTTGTTGTTGACGGGAAATAGTCGATTTTCTTGCCGTCAAGCTCATAAGCAACACAAACGGGAATCTCATCAAGGTATCCGAGCGCGTCCAGAACCGTAAAGGCAACCTGTGTTGCACCCTGAACCTTACAGCCGTAACGTGTGGCAACAAGGTCGAGCCAACCCATTCTGCGGGGTCTGCCGGTCGTTGCTCCGTATTCTCCGCCATCTCCGCCGTGCTGTCTGAGCATATCCGCCTCTTCTCCGAATATTTCGCTGACAAACTCTCCTGCGCCTACGGAGCTTGAATACGCTTTTACAACCGTTATAATATCCTTTATTTCGTATGGAGGTATTCCGCCTGCACCGACAGCGCCGTATCCTGCAACGGTATTTGATGACGTAACCATAGGATAGATGCCGAAATCGGTATCTTTAAGGGAACCGAGCTGTCCCTCAAGAAGTATCTTTTTACCGCCTACTACCGCGTCGTGTACAACATCAAAAGTATTTGCGACATAAGGTTCAAGAGCTTCTTTATATTCCATCAGCTTGTTAAACATATCATCGACTTTGATTTCTTCCTTATGATAAACATTTCTGATGATTGCATTTTTGACCTCAAGTATTCCCGCTATCTTTTCTTTAAGCGCGTCCGGGTCATCAAAAAGCTCGTTTACCTGAAATCCTATCTTGGAAAATTTGTCGGAATAAAAAGGTGCAATTCCCGACTTTGTAGAACCGAAACTCTTTCCTCCGAGTCTTTCCTCCTCATAGCAGTCAAAAAGAATATGATAGGGCATAACTATCTGCGCTCTGTCCGATACAAGTATATGCGGCTTTGGAACTCCTCTTTCAATAAGAGAGTTAATTTCCTTTATAAAATTTTCAACGCTCAGCGCAACACCATTGCCTATAATATTAGTTATGTGTCCGCAGAAAACGCCTGACGGGAGCTGATGAAGCGCAAACTTTCCGTAATTATTTATAATGGTGTGTCCTGCGTTGCTTCCTCCCTGGAACCTTATTACCATATCCGAGTCCTGAGCCAAAACGTCGGTAATTTTTCCTTTACCTTCATCGCCCCAGTTCGCTCCGACTATTGCTTTTACCATTTATTTTTACCAACCTTTCGTTTAATGCGAAATTAAAAAGCTCTGCTTTCAACAAGCAGAGAGCTTGCGAGGCGTCTGTTCGGCGGTGATTTTGTCCCGCCGAACAAAAGACGCTCACATCCGCTTGAAAATGAAAAACATATCTTTGTCTTATACGGGGGCAACAAGCACTCTGCCCGTACCTCTGTAAACATTAACTAATCCTTCGCCCGACGCCGCAGAACCCATAAGGGTTTTTGTTGTACGCTCCACGGTAAAGTTTAGGCTCTGCGACCATGCGATAGCCATACTGCCGTCAATTTTCAAAATATCGTTGTCAAGGTCGAATATCAAAAGCTCCTCTGACGGAACATTAGCTTCAAGAACAACAACGCCCTGACCGTAAAGCGTGTTGTTAAACAATCCTTCGCCGCCGGCAGCCGCAGACGAAAAACTTGACCTTGCGGTAACCTTCATTTGAACGGTATCGCTGCATGCAAGAAAAAGACCGTCCTCAATAGTCATTGAGCCGTTCCAGTTTGCAAGATCCTCAAGAAGTATATAGCGGTATGTAGGTTCGAGTATGACCGTGCCTGTACCGAAATATCTCGGCTTTATCGAACTTTCTCCGGTAACCCTGCCTGCCGCAAACTTTTTGAAAAGATCGCCGGCTCCGCGGACATTTGTACTTACTTCTACGTTTCCGGAAATCATCTGCATAGCGCCCGACTGCAAAAGTACGCCGGAATTGTTAAGGTTTACAACGACCTGTTTTTTGTGTACACCCATTTTGCTCATATAATAAGCAGTTTGGGCGGTAGAGGCGCTTACAGAAAGATCTCTTGAATATTCAATAACCGAAAACGGTCCAAGCTGTTTTACAAGTCTGTGTGCGGCGGTGGGATTCAATATATTTGTACGTACCATTTATCGCACCTCATTTGTCAAACATTAATTTCAGCAGTTTCAGTACAAATGTTTTCATACGGCTTCAATGCTTCGGCAACAGTTTCATTCAGAAAATCCTCTGTTTGCTGCGGCGCCCTTCCAACATACTTTTCGGGCAAAAGTATCGACTCAAGCTGTTCAAGTGTAACACCGAACGCAGGGTCATTTGCAATTCTTTCAAGGAGGTCGTTTTCTCCGCCGTCACGCTTAACGACGGCCGATGCAGCCATTGAATGTTCCCTTATCTTTTCGTGGAGTTCCTGACGGTCGCCGCCTCTTTTTACGGCGTCCATCATTATATTTTCCGTTGCCATAAACGGCAGTTCCCGTTTAAGGTGCTGCGTTATTACTTTGTCGTAAACAACAAGTCCGCTGCTGACGTTCATATAAAGATTAAGTATTGCATCAACCGCAAGGAATCCCTCCGGTATGCTTAAACGCTTGTTTGCGGAATCGTCAAGGGTACGTTCAAACCACTGTGTCGCAGCCGTTATGTACGGGTTGAGAACGTCCGCCATAACATATCTTGAAAGAGACGCCATACGTTCGGAACGCATGGGGTTCCTCTTGTATGCCATAGCCGAGGACCCTATTTGATTTTTCTCAAACGGCTCTTCAACCTCTTTAAGGTGCTGGAGCAGTCTTATATCATTTGAAAATTTCGCAGCACTTTGTGCGATACCCGCCAAAACATTTAAAATTTGACTGTCGAGCTTTCTGGAATATGTCTGACCGGAAACGGCAAAGCACGATTTATAGCCCATTTTTTTCGCTATTTTACGGTCAAGCTCCTTTACCTTTTCGTGGTCGCCGTCAAACAGCTCCAAAAAGCTCGCCTGAGTACCCGTCGTACCCTTTGAACCGAGCAGCTTCGCCTTTGAGAGCATATATCTTACGTCCTCAAGGTCCATAAGAAGATCCTGTATCCAAAGAGTTGCCCTTTTTCCGACAGTTGTAGGCTGTGCGGGCTGAAAATGCGTAAATGCAAGCGTGGGAAGATTTTTGTATTTGTCCGCAAAGTCAGAAAGTGAGCGGATAACGCTTACTATCTTTCTTTCGACTATCTTCATAGCCTCGGTCATAATAATTATATCTGTATTATCGCCCACATAGCACGAGGTTGCGCCCAAATGGATTATTCCCTTTGCCTTTGGACATTGTACACCGTAAGCATATACATGCGACATAACATCGTGACGCACCAGTTTTTCCCTTTCTTCGGCAACATCATAATTAATATCGTCCGCATGGGCTTTAAGCTCGTCTATCTGCTCTTGTGTTATGTCAAGTCCGAGTTCCTTTTCGGATTCCGCAAGTGCGATCCATAATTTTCTCCATGTTTTGAATTTCATATCAGGAGAAAAAAGGTATTTCATTTCCTTATCCGCATATCTTGACGAAAGCGGAGATTCATAGGTATCCTTCATTTATTTAAAGCCAGCCTTTCTAAAAGCAAATTTTAAATCAAACTTCGCTGTCAGGCAAAGTTCACGCAGCCGCGTTCCTTGCCCTCAAGAGTTTTTTCGGGAACCTTCGTGGGGTATTTGCCCGAAAAACAGGCGTCGCATATTCCGCAGCTTTTTCCGAGAAGAAGACCGCCCAGCTTTTCGGGCGGGAAAAATCCCAACGTATCCGCACCCGTGAGCTTACAGATCTCTTCGACAGAATGTTTTACCGCAATAAGCTCATCTCTTGACGGAATATCTGTACCGTAAAAACAAGGCCATACGAACGGCGGTGAACTTATTCGGAGATGCACCTCTTTTGCGCCGGCATCTCTCAACATTCTTACAATTCTGTCGCAGGTCGTACCCCTTACTATCGAGTCATCAATAACAACTACCCTTTTGCCCTTTATTACCGAACATATCGGATTCAGCTTAAGTCTTACGCTTTTTGCCCTTTCCTTTTGGGTAGGTTTTATGAACGTTCTGCCTATATAGCCGTTTTTAACGATTCCCTTTTCATAAGGGATACCCGACTCCTCGCTGTAACCTATTGCGGCGTCTATTCCCGACTCGGGAACTCCGATTACTATGTCGGCGTCTGCCGGAAATTCTCTTGCAAGGATACGTCCGGCTTCTTTCCGTGATTCATATACGCTTATACCGTCAATAAATGAATCGGTACGGGCAAAGTATATATATTCAAAAACACAAAGTGCCTTTTTGCCGTCTTTGGGACAATTAGTTTTTATGGAGCGTATGCCGTCTTCGTCAACGACAACGATTTCCCCCGGCTCAACATCTCTTATAAATTCCGCACCGCACGCGTCAAGTGCGCAGGTTTCGGAGGCAAAAACGACCGACTTTCCAAGTCTGCCCATACACAATGGTCTGAACCCGTGCGGGTCACGGGCGGCAATCATCTTTTGAGGGCTCATTACCAAAAGAGAATATGCGCCGTCTATTTGCTTCATAGCTCTTTCTACCGCATTCTCTACGCTGTCCGCCTTTACACGTTCCCTTGCAACAAGGTATGCAATTACCTCGGAATCAATTGTAGTTTGAAAAATCGCGCCCCTGTGTTCCAACTCACGGCGTATCTCATAAGCGTTTGTAAGATTTCCGTTGTGTGCGATTGCAAGCGTACCCTTTACATAACGCATAACAAGCGGCTGTGAGTTTTCACGCACACTGCCGCCTGCTGTCGAATACCTTACATGGGCTATTGCCATTTGTCCCTTTAATGAGTCAAGAATTTCATTGCTGAAAACCTCGTTTACAAGTCCCATATTCTTATGGCTTGATATTACTCCTCTGTCATTTACGGATATGCCGCAGCTTTCCTGACCTCTGTGCTGGAGCGACAGAAGCCCGTTATAGCAGGCATAGGCGGGGGAAAGACCGTCATTGCCGTATATCCCGAAAACACCACATTCTTCATGCAGTCCCTCCGAAAAATATTTATGTGAATTTATACTCAAAGAATCCACCGTCCATTTAAATTTAATCAACAGCCAATTTTCCGATATAAATTATCCCAATCCTATTCTTTTCATCATCTCGGCATAGGCTTCCTCAACACCGCCAAGGTCACGTCTGAAACGATCCTTATCGAGTTTTTCGTGAGTTTTTATATCCCAAAAACGGCAGGTATCGGGAGAAATTTCATCGGCAAGAATTATTTCCCCTTTGCTGTCTTTGCCAAATTCCAGTTTAAAATCTATAAGCTCAACGCCCACACTCTCAAAAAATTCAATCATATTTTTGTTTACTTCAAGAGCGAGCTTGCTTATTGTGTCTATATCTTCCCATGTAGCCGCACCTATTGCAACCGCATGATAGGAATTTATAAGGGGATCTCCCAGTTCATCGTCTTTATACGAAAATTCGAGAACGGCGGTTTTCAGTTCGGTACCCTCTTCAAGACCCAAACGTTTTGCCATTGAGCCTGCCGCTTTATTGCGAACAATAACCTCAAGCGGAACAATTTTTACTTTTTTAACAATGGTTTCGCGATCGCTTATTTCCTCAACAAAATGCGTGGGTATACCCTTTTCCGCAAGCAGCTTAAACATAAAGTTTGACATTCTGTTATTTACAACGCCTTTTCCGGCAATCGTACCCTTTTTTTGTCCGTTAAACGCCGTTGCATCGTCTTTGTATTCCACCATACAATAATCCGGATCGGACATTGCGTAAACTTTTTTTGCCTTACCTTCATACAAAAGCTCTGTTTTTTCCATTTTAGAATACTCCTCTCGAATTATGAAAAATGCAAAAATAACTTAAAAACCAACTTTAATTATACAACCTCGGCAGAGTTTAAGCAAGCAAATAAACGTTTGAAATATTTTTTTGACATTTATCATATTATTTGCCATTATTTTAAAGCGTTTTTTATCTTTATATACAAAAATGTATATTTTTATATATTTATTGCATAAAATTATTTTATCATTTTATTGCTTACGGCAATAATAATTCCTGCAATTAATTTTTACGATATTTATAAATGCAATTTTCAAAAAAAAAATTGCATTACTGATAAATTATATCTTGATAAACCCTAAAATGTATGTTAAACTTAATTACGCATCAAGGTCGATGCGTTTTTAATGCAATGCGACTTCGTGCGTATTGCATTTATTTTTGTTTTTTAAATTTTATTAAGGAGTGACAATGATGTCATACGTAAGCGAACAGCTTGAAAAGGTAATTGCCAAAAATCCGGCACAACCGGAGTTTGTACAGGCAGTTAAGGAAGTTCTTGAATCACTGGAGCCTGTTATTGAGGCTAATCCTCAGTATGAAGCAGCAGGTATCCTCGAAAGAATTACAGAGCCCGAAAGACAAATTATGTTCAGAGTACCGTGGGTTGACGACAACGGCAAGGTTCAGGTAAACCGCGGTTTCCGTATTCAGTTTAACAGTGCAATAGGTCCTTACAAGGGCGGTTTGCGTTTCCATCCGTCGGTAAATCTCGGAATAATCAAGTTCCTTGGTTTTGAGCAGATTTTCAAAAACTCTTTGACAGGCCTTCCAATCGGCGGCGGCAAGGGCGGTGCCGACTTTGACCCCAAAGGTAAAAGTGACAGAGAAGTTATGGCATTCTGCCAGAGCTTTATGACCGAGCTTTACAGACATATAGGTCCGGATACCGATGTTCCCGCAGGCGACATAGGCGTTGGCGGTCGTGAGATCGGCTATCTTTTCGGACAGTACAAGAGAATCCGTGACGCTTACGAGGGTGTTCTTACGGGTAAGGGACTGACATTTGGCGGTTCTCTCGCGCGTACCGAAGCAACAGGTTACGGTCTTCTTTACATTACAAATGAACTTCTCAAGGATCATAACATTGACATTAAGGGCAAGACGGTTTGCATTTCCGGCGCAGGCAATGTTGCAATTTATGCAGCACAAAAAGCCAACCAGCTCGGTGCAAAGGTTGTTACGCTTTCTGATTCGACCGGTTGGATTTATGATGAGGAAGGAATCGACCTTGACGCCGTTAAGGAGATAAAGGAAGTTAAGAGAGCAAGACTTACCGAATATAAGAATTACCGTCCAAATTCACAGTACACAGAGGGTAAGTTCCTTTGGACTATTCCCTGCGATATTGCTCTTCCGTGTGCAACTCAAAACGAACTTGATGTTGAAGGCGCTCAAAATCTTATCAAGAATGGTGTTATTGCCGTTGCCGAGGGTGCAAATATGCCGACAACACTTGAAGCAACACAGCTCCTCCAGAACAACAAGGTTCTTTTTGTTCCCGGAAAGGCAGCCAACGCAGGCGGTGTTGCAACATCAGCTCTTGAAATGTCTCAGAACAGTATGCGTCTTTCATGGACATTTGAAGAAGTTGACAGCAAGCTCGAAGATATTATGGTCAACATTTATCATACAATTGCCAATGCAGCCAAGAAGTACGGTTACGAAGGCAACTATGTTGTAGGCGCAAATATCGCAGGCTTTGTTAAGGTTGCAGATACAATGATTGCACAAGGTGTAGTTTGATTTTCGCCGACTTAAATAATATATTAAGCCGCCGTTTTGCATAATGCAAAACGGCGGCTTATATTTTTGTTCCGGCGCAGTTAAGGGCTCTGCCCTTAAAAACCCGCCAAAGGCTCTGCCTTTGGAATCCGCAAGCCTTTGAAAAGGCTTGACCGAAACTTTTAATTA
>CANQBK010000073.1 GCA_947589485.1 uncultured Clostridia bacterium
GCGCAGTTAAGGGCTCCGCCCTTAAAAACCTGCCAAAGGCTCCGCCTTTGGAATCCGCAAGCCTTTGAAAAGGCTTGAGCGAAACTTTTGATTATGGCTAAAATAACTAACGCCGCGCGAACATACTTGTTGTTTGCAGTACGAGTGAGCGGAGCGAACGACAGCGCGAATTGACAGTGCGGGCACCGCACCGCGAATCGACTGCGCCGGCTCGGCGCCGCAAATTGACAGTGCGGACACCGCGCCTTGAGCGAAACTTTTGACTATGGTTAAAATAACTAACGCCGTGTAAACAAAACTATTTGTTCTTTTTTGTTAATGACATTTGTCTGCCATAATATGTCAAGATAAGATTATTTCCGTCTATTTTGTAATTAAACGAAAATACACCAAAGTTTTCCGAGCTTATTGTTATTTTTTTCTCGTCAATAATGTACTCTTCATTCATATAAAAATTTTCCCCCGAATGATTAACATTGAAAATTATTCTGCCGTTATTGAATAACAGACTTCCGTGTTCTTTATTAGCACTGTCCGTAACAACCCATGTGTTACGGATAAGCTCGTCTGTGCAATTTTCGGGCGGCGCTTGCGTACAGGCTGTACAAAACAAACAAATAAAGCATAATATAATGTAGAGTATTCTTTTTATCTTCATATTTCCGCTTTATCCTTTCTTATAATAAAAACATCAGACTGTAATAATTTTATTTGCCAAACAAAAAAATTATGCTTAGTCTCTTTATTGATAGAATCCAAAAAAATATACCCTTAATAATATATATTTGTTAAATTACTGAATTTTGCAGGAAATATAAATATAACTTGCATTTTTCGACGTTATATATTAAAATAATTACGGCTTTTAATTGATTTTTGAAATTTGCTTAAATCAAAAATGTTTAATCATTGCTTTTTAGGAGGAGTCTTTATGCCCGAATATTTATCTATGGATAAAAACGAGCTTTTGGAAGAACACAAAAAACTTTTGGATACCTATGCTTCATATAAAGCACAAGGTCTTTCACTTAATATGGCAAGAGGTAAACCATGCTCCGAACAGCTTGACCTCTCAAACGGTTTGCTTGACGCACTGAACTCGGAGTCTGATTTTGAAACCGAGGATTGCCCCGATTGCCGTAATTATGGCAACCTTACGGGTATCTGCGAGGCACGCAATCTTTTTGCGGATATTCTGGGCGTTAGTCCCGAAAACATTATCGTTGGCGGCAACTCCAGCCTGAATATGATGTTCGATACAATTGCCTGTATGCAGGAGCTTGGAAACAGCGGCGAAAAACCGTGGAACCAACAGGGCAAAATTAAGTTTCTTTGTCCCGTACCCGGATATGACAGACATTTCGGACTTACGGAATACTTCGGAATAGAAATGATAAATGTTCCGATGACAGAAAACGGTCCCGATATGGATATTGTAGAAAAACTCACATCAAGCGATTCCTCCATAAAGGGCATTTGGTGCATACCGAAATATTCAAATCCGCAGGGAATAACATACTCCGACGAAACCGTAAAACGTTTTGCTTCACTTAAACCTGCCGCTAAAGATTTCAGAATAATGTGGGATAACGCTTACATTATACACGACATAAACGATACGCCCGACAGCCTGCTCAATATCTTTGACGAGGCAAAGAAAAACGGAAACGAGGATATGATTTTTGAATTTTGCTCTACCTCAAAAGTAACTTTCCCCGGCGCAGGCGTTGCGGCTCTTGCGGCTTCCGAAAATAACCTTAAAATACTTAAAAAACGCTATTCGTTCCAAACAATAGGCAGTGATAAACTTAATATGTTAAGACATATAAGATATTTTAAAAACGTAGACGGAGTTTTGGCTCACATGCAAAAGAACAAAGCAATACTCCAACCAAGGTTCAAAATCGTAATTGATACGCTTGAACGTGAGCTTTCCGAGTTGGGTATTGCAAAATGGACAAATCCCAACGGCGGTTATTTTGTAAGCGTAGATGTGCTTGACGGATGTGCAAAAAAAGTTGTTGAACTTTGTAAAAATGCAGGGGTGGTACTTACCGACGCAGGGGCAACTTTCCCATACGGAAAAGACCCGAAAGACAGCAACATTCGTGTAGCTCCGACTTATCCTCCGCTTGACGAACTGAAAAAGGCTATGGAAATTTTCTGTGTGTGCGTTAAAATTGCGGCAATTGAAAAGCTGACAAACAACTTATAATTTTATGTCACGGTATTGCGCCAAAATACCGTGACTTTTGTTGTTTGAGCTTAACTGTCACTTTACAGAACAAATTTATGCTTTATCGGATTGTGCAAAATGCTAAATAATGAAATAACGGAATTGTTTAAAAAATATTTGACTTTTATAGACATAATATATATAATTGTTTTTGATATGTCTTTAATATTTCATCTTTCATTTTTTGTTTAAGCATAATCACAATTTTGAATCACGGAAATTTTAAAGATAAGTTAAAAAATTGGAGGATACCTTATGAAACGTATTGGCAAACCGGTGTTCTTCATCGTATTTGTTCTTATTCTTGCGTTGGCATATACCTCGGTATTCGGTATATACGGCGAAAACGGTGACTTCGACATCACCTATATCAAGGGTATAAACGATATTCGGTGGGGCATCGACATTAAGGGCGGCGTAGAAGCCGTTTTCGCTCCTTCCGACGGAACTGACGCTTCCGAACAGGAGATGGAATCTGTAAAATCAATACTTGATCTTCGTTTGGTTTCGCAGAATGTCACGGATTACGAAATTTATCCCGACTACACAAACGATAGAATAACTATTCGTTTCCCGTGGAAATCTGACGAAAAAAACTATGATCCCGATGCCGCAATTCAAGAACTTGCATCAACCGCCAAATTGACGTTCCGCGGCGGTGCAGAGGAAACCGGCGAGGAGCTTCTTACGGGAAGTGACGTAAAAAGCGCAAAGGCGGAATATACCACCACCTCTGACGGCAACCACGAATATGTTGTAAACCTTGAATTTAATGATGAGGGAACTAAAAAATTTGCTTCGGCAACAACCACTTATCTTAACAAGCAAATTTCTATCTGGATGGACGATCAATGTATTTCTGCTCCGACCGTAAACCAGGCGATTACAACAGGCAAAGCTCAGATTTCGGGCGGCAGCGGCTTTACGGCAGACGAAGCCACAAGCCTTGCAAACCGCATAAACGCCGGCGCTCTTCCCTTTAATCTTGATGTTGAAAGCTACGGTACAATAAGCCCATCACTCGGTTCAAACGCTTTGTATGCAATGGGTATAGCCTCGTTGGCAGCTCTTGTATTCATATTACTGTTTATGACCATAATGTACAGACTGCCCGGTTTTATCGCATTTATAGCCCTTATCGGTCAGCTTGCAATTTCAATTGTTGCCGTATCGGGTTACTTCCCCGTATTCCCGAGCTTTACAATGACCATACCCGGTATTGCCGGTCTTATTCTTTCAATCGGTATGGGCGTTGACGCAAACATAATAACTGCGGAGCGCATAAAGGACGAGCTGTGGACGGGAAAAACTCTTGACGGCTGTATAACTAACGGTACAAAGGGCAGTTTCTCGGCTATTTTCGACGGAAACATAACGGTTATAATCGTTGCAATTATACTTATTCTTGTATTTGGTCCGGCAAATATTCTTTCGTCTATATTCGGCGTTTCAACGACCGGTCTTATTTACGCATTTGGTTACACACTGCTTGTCGGTGTTATATCAAACTTTATTATGGGCGTGGGTGCGTCAAGACTTATGCTTAAATCAATCTCCGGCTACAAGTTCCTGAGAAACAAAAGATTATATGGAGGTAAGAAACAGAAATGAGACAGACATTCCATATAGACTTTGTTAAAAAGTCAAAAATCTTTTTCGTCATATCTCTCGGCATTATGCTTGTATGCTTGATTTTAAATTTATTTGTAATGCCGACAAAGGTTGATATACAGTTTACGGGCGGTACAATTATAAAATATAATTATGATGGAAAAGTTTCCGAATCTAAAATCGAAAAAACCGTAAACGATACAATAAAGGATATTAAATCCCTGAAAAAAGAGAGCATTAATTATTCGTACAGTGAGAACCTTGCCGCAACTTCAAACAGCAAAAGCAGTCACATTGTTTCCCTCCAGTTTACGGGAAACAAGGCGGTATCGGTTGAGGACAAGGGAAAAATAACCGATTCACTCACCAAGGCATACCCGAAAAACGGTTTTGAAGAGGAATCGTCAACATCGGTAGATGCTTCAAAAGGCTCGAACTTCTTCTTTAAATGTTTGGTTGCCGTTATAATTGCCGCAGTAGTAATGATTCTTTACGTTGCGTTGCGTTTCAGGAAAATCGGCGGTCTTTCGGCGGGCGTTATGGCTGTTGTTGCTCTTATTCACGATTTAATAATAGTTTATTTTTCATTCGTCATATTCCAAATGCCGCTGAACGATAACTTTATTGCGGTTGTACTTATGATTTTAGGCTACTCTCTTAACGATACGATAGTCGTATATGACCGTATCCGTGAGAACAGAAGAAAGAGCAGTCCCAAAACAAAAACCGGTGAGATTGTCAATACAAGCATTAATCAGTGCTTTACAAGAACGATATGCACATCAATAACGACAATAGCCGCAATTGCTTCCGTACTTATTGTTGCAGTTATCTTTAACATTGACTCTATTATCAGTTTTGCGTTACCGATGATGGTAGGTCTTGTTTCGGGTTGTTATTCATCTATTTGTATTGCTTGTCCGCTTTGGGTAATGTGGAAAAATCACAAGGATAATAAAAGATCCGAGCTTAACAAAAAGAGCAAAGATGAAAAATCCGAGAAAAGCGAGAAAAGCGAGAAAGAAAAAAAATCCGAAAAAACAAAAAAATAATCAAACACGGATAAACAATAAAGCATAGAAGCTATTCACAAAAACAATATATTAACCATAAAAACCCGAAATTCGGAATCTCCGAATTTCGGGTTTTTTAGTGCTGAGCCGGCGCAGTTAAGGGCTCCGCCCTTAAAAACCCGCCAAAGGCTCCGCCTTTGGAATCCGCAAGCCTTTGAAAAGGCTTGAGCGAAACTTTTAACTATGGATAAATTAACTAACGCCGCGCGAATGTAGTTTTTGTTTTCAGTACGAGCGAGCGGAGCGAGCGATAACGCGAACCGCCCGCGCCGGCTCGGCGCCGGAGCCCTTAACTATCATTTTTAAAAGCTAATTCCGTATTCCGGTGGCACACAACATATATACTGTCTGCCGGGGTTCATTATAAGCTCTTTTCCGTCCTCGGTAGTGTAATTTATAGGTGTTTCTTCACTCAGCTTGCTCCACTTTATCTTGATGGCTTTTCCTCCGTTTATATAATATCCGGTGCCATTGCCGACAATTTCAAGACCAACGTGTTCATCGTCAAGCATATAATTTCTTACACTTATAACTATGACATTTTGCACTGTAACATTTGTAGCGTATGTGCTGTCATACATATCATCGCCGTATTGCAAAACATTATATACCTTGTTTTTGCTGTCATATTTAAAAGATGTACTCTTATATCCCGAAAATATTACGCTGAAATCCTCTGCGCTGAATCCGCCCGAAAGTGCTGCACAATTGCCAAATTGCTGCGGATACCTTACGCTTGTATTCATATCCGTTCCCGAATCCGAAATTCCCCTGGCAAGCGTTTCTCCATCGGTAACAAGCGTATGTTCACCGGCATAGCCGCTGTCCAACCGCTCCTGATCTCTCCACGCCCAATCATATTTTCCCAAGTCGAATGTAGCCGTAATCGAACCGTTTTCAGCAAGTTTTTTCTCTGCCTGTGTACTGGTACCGCAGTGGACATATACTCCGTTGTAACCGTAGGCTATATCTATAAACACAGGTCTTGCACTTCGTATAGAACCTATTGTACCGACGGATTTCACGTCTTTATAAACAGCAAGAAGTCTTGTTATACCGCCTTCCACCAAACATTCGTATACCGCATCGGCTTTCGATACTCCCATAAGCGGCTGAGCCTCGGCTATATTGTTTATCGTTATCGCAACAGGGCGGCAATTATCTATTTCATCTCTGCACGGCAGACCCGTAAGAGGATTTATATAATTAAGCTCCTCTTGTGAAACTTCCTTTGATGTTGGTTCATCTGAACTTTCGGATGACACAACGGATACATATTCCCCAATACTTGATTCACTTTCATTTAATTTTGGCAACGATTCACTATCTTCGCTTTCCTTGCCGCAAGCAGACATTGCGCCTGCTATAATTGCCGAACATAGAATAACCGACGTCAAAGCAAACGGTCTTTTTTTCATAATTCCACTCTTTCGTTAACTTATTAATTTTATTCGATTCAACCATAAAAATGTTTTTACAATTCCGAACAAAATGTTACTTTCTCACCTTCAAGTATAAGGTTTGTTGTACGCACTGCACACATCTTTCCGCACATAGAACAGGTATGACGCTCGGAAACAGGCGTGGATTCGTAATATCTCTTTGCTTTTTCGGGGTCAATAGCATACTTGAACATTTCGTCCCAGTCGAGCTTGTGTCTGGCATCTGCCATTTTGTTGTCTATGTCCCTCGCATTTGGCAGTCCGTTTGCAATATCGGCGGCGTGAGCCGCAATTTTTGAAGCAATTATACCTTCCTTAACGTCATCTATATCAGGCAGTCTCAGATGCTCCGCAGGTGTGACATAGCACAAAAAATTTGCTCCCGCAGTCGCCGCTATTGCTCCGCCTATGGCAGACGTAATATGGTCGTATCCCGGAGCTATATCCGTTACAAGCGGTCCCAAAACATAAAAAGGCGCACCGTGGCAAAGCCGCTTTTGCAGCTTCATATTTGCGGCAATTTCATTCATTGCCATGTGACCCGGACCCTCTACCATAACCTGTACATTGCGCTCCCAAGCACGTTTTGTAAGCGCACCAAGCTCAATAAGTTCACTTATTTGACCTGCATCTGTACTATCGTCAAGACATCCGGGACGCAGCGCATCGCCAAGACTTATGGTTACGTCATATTTTTCAAGAATGTCCAACACATCATCATAATATTCATAAAACGGATTTTCGTTTCCTGTCATTTCCATCCACGCAAACAAAAGCGACCCGCCTCTTGATACAATATTCATACGGCGTTTGTCACGTTTCAAAGCCTCCACGGCACGGCGGTTTATACCTGCGTGGATAGTCATAAAGTCAACTCCCTGCTTTGCGTGAGCCTCAATTACCTTTAAAAAATCCTCCGCATTAATATCCGTTAAATCCTTTTCCAAATAGCCTATTGCGTCATACATCGGCACCGTACCTATCATTGCAGGAGAAAAGTCAATCAGCTTTTGACGAAATGTATTCGTTTTACCGTAATTGCTTAAATCCATAATCGCCTCGGCTCCGAAAGAAACAGCCATTTTTACCTTTTCCATTTCACGTTCGTAGTCAACGCTGTCGCCCGAAATTCCGAGATTCACATTTATTTTTGTTCTAAGTCCGTCGCCTATTCCCTCTGCGCTTAGAGATTTATGGTTTATATTTGCCGGAATACATACCGTTCCGTTCGCAACCTTTGCCAAAAGGTCGTTTACATCAATATTTTCTTTTTCGGCAACGGTTTGCATTTCCTTTGTTACAATACCGCTTTTGGCAGCCTCCATTTGTGTTTTGTAAGTCATAGCAAATTTCCTCTCTTATAAAGTTCATAAAAATGATTTGTGGGACCGTTGCCCATACCTATTTCCGGTGAATGTTCAATTGCTGTTGTAACAAAAGCCTTTGCCTTTGCCACGGCTATTTTTACCGGAATGTTTGCCGCAAGATTAGCTGCAATCGCTGAAGAATATGTACAGCCCGTACCGTGAGTATTTTTTGTATGTATCCTTTCGCACGAATACGACTGAAATTCTTTACCGTCATATAAAATATCAATTGCGTCACCGTCAAGATGACCGCCCTTGACAAGTACATTTTTTGCGCCCAACGAATAAATATGTTCTGCCGCCCTTTTCATATCGTCGGTGTTTTTTACGGTCATACCCGTAATTATTTCGGTTTCGGGTATATTAGGCGTAAACACAAAGGCAAGCGGAATAATTTTTTCCCTTAACACGGACAGAGCACTGCTCCGCATTAATTCGCTGCCGTCCTTTGCGGTCATAACGGGGTCTATTACGGTAAAAACCGGTTTATACTTATTGAGTTTTTCCGCAATAACATTCATACTTTCTATGTTGTTAAGCATACCGACCTTAACAGCATTAACCTCAATATCCTCAAATACGGCATCTATTTGGTCGGCTATAACATCGGGCGAAACATTCTCTACCGATATTACTCTTGAGGTATTTTCAGCAACTATTGAAGTAATAACGCTCATTCCGTATATCCCGTGAGCGGAAAATGTTTTTATATCCGCCTGGATCCCTGCACCTCCGCTGCAATCCGAACCGGCAATGGTAAGCGCCGTTTTCATTTTCATAAAATTCCTCATTTCAAAACGATACTTTCATTAAAATACTACACTAAACCTATCCAAATGTCAACCGCTGAACAATTCAACGCTCAATAAATTCACTTAAAGAAAAATTCACAATAAAATAAACCGACTTTAAACGTCAAAAAGTGATACTACTTTTTAGACACATTATGTCGAACAGTTGTTTATAAAACATTAAATTACAAATTTGTTAAAATTATGTATTAAAATTTCCGCAAATTTATGTTATAATTTAAGTGGTATTTATATAACCAAATTTATAATAGGAGATGTAGTTTGTGTCAAAAAACAAAAAAAAATTGCCAAGAAAACCGATAATTAAATACTTTGCGGTTTTAACAGTTGCCGCAATGTCACTTTCATTCGGTATGTTATCGGTCAATGCGGCCGCACAGTCTGAGGTTCAAAACGACGAACCGACAAATTCCGTTGAAAATACCGACGGAATTTCCTATCAATCAGCAAATATCGACGTTACTGCAAACGATGTATCAGTCGTATCCGAAACATCAAATGATAATGCAGTACACGAGCCTTTAAATGCGGATAATTCGTGGCTGACAAGGTATGAATGTTTCGTTTCGGAAAATGTTTCGGCTTATGCCGTGTTTACAGGCGGAACGGAACCGTACAATTACAAATACTGTTACCGCATTGATAACGGAGAATGGGTCACGGTAAAAGACTATTCGCCGTCAAAAAGAACTACCGTAACAATGCCGTCAACAGCCGGTGACATAACGGTAAGGATAAGCTGTATAGACGGTGACGGCTGTTACCAATCGAAATATATGCACGTCCTTGTAAAAAACAAAACAAACGAGCCTTTTGAGGACAACGGTTCGTCATTAAGTACGGCTGCAACATGGGCAAACTGGACAATAAGAGCCAACGCCGAATTTAAAGGCGGTACACAACCTTACAAGTATAAATATTCTTATCGTTTGAATAACGGCGAATGGGTCATTACTCAAAATTATACATCAAATAAAAATGTCGGCGTTAAAATGCCCGACAAGGCAGGCAATTATACCGTAAGGATAAGCTCACTCGACAGTGACGGTTCTTATCAATCAAAGTATCTCAGTGTTAAAGTAAGAAAAGATACAAAAACCGCTTTTACCGATAAATCTTCATCGCTAAGCACTTCTGCAACATGGGCAAAATGGACAATAACCGCAAATGCAGACTTTAGCGGCGGCGTTGAACCGTATACCTACAAATATTCTTATCGTTTAGGTAACGGTAGTTGGGTCACCGCACAAGATTATACAACATCTGCAAGCGCAAAAATAACAATGCCGGACAAAGCAGGCAATTACACAGTAAGGATAAGTTCAAAAGACGGTATCGGAACATATACCTCAAAATATCTTACATTAAAGGTAAAAAAAGATACCAAAACCGCTTTTAAAGAAAACGGTTCATATACAAGCATAAATTCTATATTTACAAACGGAGGAGTAACTGCCTACGCCAAATTTACGGGCGGAGTTGCACCGTATACATACAAATATTCATACAGAATTAAAGGCGGCAACTGGGTCGATGCAACCGGTTTTGAAACAAGTTCCAACAAATGGATTAAAATGCCGTCAAAGGCAGGAACTTATACATTAAGGATTGCAGGCTACGATTCAGCAGGTCATTACAATTCAAAATACATAACCATTAATGTAAAAAATAGTATTAACAAAAAAATATATATTTCGCCAAGCAATCAGGACGGAAATATGTACGCATACGGAAACACAAGTGAAATGATACAGTGCAACAGAATTGCAGACGCAACGAAAATTGCTTTGGAGCGTTGCGGATTTACTGTAAAAAAAGCTCCTGCAAACCAGAGTATGTACACAACGGTTGCTGAGTCCAACAGCTGGAATGCTGATTTGCACCTTTGCATACACACAAATGCAGGCGGAGGAAACGGAACTATGTGTATGGTTTACAGTAAAAATGACGGGTCTATGAAATACGCTGTTCCAATATATAATGCGGTACAAGCCGTTACTCCGGGTACTTATGATTACGGCATAAAAGAATATCCGCAGCTTGTAGAGCTTAACAGCACCAGCGCTATGGCTGTTTATACCGAAGTGGACTTTCACGATAATCCAAGCATTGCGAAATGGATTATTGAACACCCCACGGAAATAGGCGAGGCATTTGCAAAAGGTGTTTGTGAGGCATACGGAGTTACATATATTCCGGCAGATTAAATTACCATAAAAATATCCGATATTCATTTCCGAAATGGTTGAATATCGGATATTTATTTTACGGCGGCGCAGTGCCTGCGCTCTCAATTCGCGGCGCCGAGCCGGCGCAGGCAATTCGCGGCGCAGTGCCTGCGCTCTCAATTCGCGGCGCAGTGCCTGCGCTCTCAATTCGCGCTGTCGCTCACTCCGTTCGCTCGTACTGCAAACAAAAACTACATTCGCGCGGCGTTAGTTAATATTCCCATAGTCAAAAGTTTCGGTCAAGCCTTTTCAAAGGCTTGCGGATTCCAAAGGCAGAGCCTTTGGCGGCGCCGAGCCGGCGCAGGCGATTCGCGTTGTCGCTCACTCCGTTCGCTCGTACTGCAAACAAAAACTACATTCGCGCGGCGTTAGTTAATATTCCCATAGTCAAAAGTTTCGGTCAAGCCTTTTCAAAGGCTTGCGGATTCCAAAGGCAGAGCCTTTGGCGGCGCCGAGCCGGCGCA
>CANQBK010000074.1 GCA_947589485.1 uncultured Clostridia bacterium
CGCCGGAGGTTTTTATTTTCCACTCATAGCTAAAGCTTTTTGAACCCCCGGCTTAGCCGGGGGTTTTCGTTACACAACAATTCCGGCTGATTATTCCGGCAAACCCTACGACACGGTCGAGATCAGCTACACCACGGCCGGCGGTACTTATTCGAATAATGTTAAGTATGGCATAATGGGCCAAGGTAACAGTATAAGTAACAGTTACTTTAATTACGACGAAAACAACTGCAATACATATTATATCCGCGCATACGGTGAAGACGAGGAAACAGAGCGCATGACTTCGTGCTATTGGGAACGCCGGTTGGGGGCTACGGACCTGTACAGTGGAGTTTATGCAGGTACAGGCGCACGCCGTTTATATTTTGACTCGAAAGACTTTAACGATGAAAATGCGACTATTGAATTTGGATACGGCGGCGATAAAGTTCCTGAAGCTAAACTTGTGCATGATGATACCACCGGAATGTATTATTACGAAATACTTTCTTCCTCGGCTCTTACTCAAGAGGACATTATAACGGTGACAAGCGGCGGCAAAAAATATCGTATGTTCTGGTTCGATATGAATAATAACATAGCGACCGTAACGACCTTGAGTAATCCTAACGGCACGGCGGCTTTTATTTCAGATCTTTACAAAGCAGGCAGCAAGAGAATATACTTCGATGCCACCATGTCGAAGCTATCTTATGAAGGTGATGATAGTGCCGTAGTCAAAACGGGCATGGGTGCAAGCGAGATGTATTATATCTCAGGTACAAGTAGTTCGATTGTCTCTAGTGCAACTACTAAAAAAATGACAAAGGCAGCACCGTATAGCAAAGGCAAAAATACATGGAATGATGTTTATTATTGTGATATTCCGGTTGGTGATACTTACATTTGTTTTGGTGCGGATAATAGCAGAACTTCAACATACGGCAGGCATACGGGTTCGCTTAAAATTCCTGATTTAAAAAAGCCGTGCTATTATGCCGATTCAAGTGACGCTGTTATATATGGAGGAGGTTCGCGAGACGGTTATTGGGACGAGGTCTATACAATACGCGACGCGGAAACGGGCAAAGAAGGTAAAGATGTTGTAGACATAAAAACAGATACATTCACAAAAGATCCCGATAAGCTTTATGTTGACACAACGTTTTATGATTATTACTCAGACTATGAATTGAACGGTAATAACCGTGACAGTTATAATAACCCGGCGGGTGCTTCCTATCGTAACTGGTATATTTACCGTCAATTTAACCAAGCGTTGAGTGATTATTACAGAGAAAACAATGTGCAGGACCCACTTTACGAAGGACATTTTCAGCCTGACTATTGGGCTAAAGCTGGTGATGATGCTTATAAATTTTCTAAAATAAGTAATACATTGGGATTGTACGGGTTTGATAATTATTATCGCTTTATTTCAAATAACAACTCCTTACATAGTTACGATGGAGGTACATATGGAAATAACACTGGTACAAAAGCTGCGTCAGGTTATGAGTTTGCATATGTAACTCAGGGCTTGGCGAATAGCAAACTTATCAACGGAAAAATCAACACATATGGAAGTGATACTACTGTTATTCCGTTCTTCAATGAGGACTTTTTGTCGGAAAATAACAGCAAAAACGCTAAATTGGGCGATGTGTATAAGAACGTAAGTTTTCCGTTCACAAAAGAAAAGGTAGAAACTTCCGGCGGAGGAACCGTTGATTATTGGACTTTTGATGCGTCGGAAACAACACTTGAGATGAAAAACGACAGCGGCAAGTATTTTTTGAAAGACGTCGGCAGTCCTCTTCCGACTTGGTCGTATAACTGGGGTTCAGGCGCGTCGGGTACAGACGATGGCAGAAAAGATGTACATGGCTTCTTCCCGTTCAATGGAACCAGCGATGGAAGTAATTCAGCTACTTATAATTACGGCTATGGCATGAAGATGGAATTTCAATTCCGCTTGACCGAAGACGGAAAAGTTCTTGACAGTAAAAACACAAAAGCACCGATCCGGTTTGAGTTTTCGGGTGATGATGACGTTTGGGTTTATATAGACGGTAATCTGGTTCTCGACCTTGGCGGTCAACATGGAAAGGCTACAGGTACGATCGACTTTTCGAATAATACATCTACCGTCAGTGCGGTTAAACCGAGCAATAACATTAATAAAACAGGTACAAACGTAACAAATACATTTAGTTTAAAAGATGATACGACGGGCGGCACCATCTCTCACAAAACAACGACTGAACATACACTTGTTATGTACTACATGGAGCGCGGTCAGTGGGAGTCCAACATGAGGGTTCAGTTCAACTTCCCTGACAACAACGAACTTGAAGTTGAAAAGAATGTTGAGTATGAAGGAATTGTAAACCCGATGTTCTACGATTTCTTTAAAAATAACTCAAACTTCGCGTTCACGATTCAGAACTATGCCACACATTATGGGACGGTACCAGTTAACACAACAACACTCGGTGCCCCGATAAACTTTGCAAGCACTTTTAAAAATTTTGTTAAACCGACTGACAAGAATACAACGGCAGAAAAAACAACCAATTCGGGTTCATCTGAAACTGTCATACACTGGAGCTCGACAGCTGAGAATAATAACCGTACGCAGACCGATTCTCGACTTGTAACGATTAATCCGGATAGTGGTGTAACTGTGGACGCAAGTAACTGCGAATATATGCGCTTTAAGATTAAGCCGGCAAGTAGTGGCGGCGGTAGTGGCGGCGTAAGCGACACTCTTGCGCTCAGCAAAATGTATATTTGCTTTACGGACAGCAGCGGAAGAACAGCTCGCGGTTATCTGACATCATCACGGCTTATGGGTGTTCCTGATATTAAGGCAGATGAGTTCAGTATAGTAAGAGTTCTGTTTGATAAGCTCAACACAGATAAAAGTGTCGTATTTGATTGGGAACATATCGAGTCCATAGGTTTCCAGTATGACGATCCTGCGGATATATATATCAGTGAATTTGTATTCCAGCCACAGCCTAATTTGTCTGAATCGACAGGCTTTGTTACGAATCAGTACGAAATACCTGATTATGGTTCCGTAGAGGCAAGAGGTCTGACAAACGTTACAGGTGCAGTCTATACGACTGATAATGCAACCCCGACAGATACCGGTGATGACAACCTGCGCGTAGTAGGAACGGACTCACAATTCTTCCTTAAAAATAATGAGACTGTTGCTTTTTCGGATCAGTTCCGACGCGGAAGCTATATATACCTTAATGAAGAGCTTACAGAGGCACAAAAAGCACTCTTTGATACGAAGTACACTGTCTATGAAGACGGAAAGGCTGTAAATGCTTTTGTTAATACAAATAACGTAATTAACGGAACAACGATAACAAATTTGGTTAATAAGCCGGGCACGAGTGTTGAGGACGACAGAACGGAGAAGTATGCAACAGGAACGGTGGACGGCCGAGAGATAGCCAACACCGGTTATACAGAAGAAAAGCAACCCGCCGATAATAGTTTTGTATTCCGTTCATACCTCACAAATGAAAGCGGAACCGGAGCCGGTTCCCTCACTAAGCTCAAGGTCGTATACACCAACAAGGCTAAGGTCGGTACTCTCAAAATAACTAAGGGTCAGGCATACGGCTCCAAGCCTCTTGACGGTACATACAAATTCTATGTTGAGTTCTATAACGTTGGCGGCGTCGCTCTCGAGGACGATACGATCATTACTGAACCATACGAAATTACAATAGACAATTCAAAAGACAATTCAATTGAGATCCAAGGTATACCCGTAGGAACACAGTTCACAATACACGAAGTTCAGCCGACTGACGGCTCGTCACTCAAGAATGTTAATCGTGTCAAGGGCGGTGATGAAACATCGGTTGAAATTAAAAATGATACTATAACCGTAAATGAAGGAGGTACAGACAAGACGTACAATACCCGTTCAGTTTCGGGATCTATCGATAACGAAAGTTCCGAATACGAATATAAAATGCTCAACTACAAGTATACGGTTATGGTAGAGATCGAGAAGAATTGGGCTAATACAACAAGTATTGAGCCCCTTGATATTTCTGAAGTCAAATTCAAAGTTCAGTACCGTACAATGGAGCATGATGGTGAGCCTGCAGGTTCGTGGGAATATGTTAAGGATAGCAGCGACGACCCAGTAGTTATCACTGTAAGCAAAGATAAAGACACCGGCGTATGGAATAAGGGCAGAGGCGGTCCGTATGACTTCTATGTTGACAATAATCCGGATAATGCTAAATACGAATACCGTGTAGTAGAGTTGAATCCCGATGGAACGGTGGTTGATGAGGGCAAAACATATAAATACGACGATATGTCGTTTAATGTAACTTATGAGCCTGAGAATGCGTCCGTCGAAGAAGGTACCTCTTCCGTTGATAACACCTTGAAGTTTAAAGTTACGAATACCTATGTTGAAACGACAGAGTATAATGCTGTTAAAGAATGGTATGATGAAAAAGGCACAAATCTGACTGTACCTGATGTGGGTACTCAGCTGACGCTGAAACTGCAGTCCACTACAAATGACTCTGCCGGTGCGACCGACTGGAAAGATGAAAAAACCGTAACTGTTAACTTCGATGGAACAGGACTGACACTTGATCCGTCGGCGGATGATGTTGAATGTAGTTTGGTTGGGGATTCAACCAATGTAAATTCTAAGTGGAAGGTAATATTCAAAAATCTGCCGGAAAAAGATACTGCCGGAATTACCTTGCACTACAGAGTTATTGAAGACCCTGTGCCGTCGGGATATACGAAGATGGCGGAAGATCATGATGAAGCCAGCAAAACATCAACCATCCAAAACAAGAAAGATAAGACACTAACCACCTACAAGGTTACTAAACAGTGGCCGGATGGTCTGCCGGAAGACGACAGCGAGATAACGTTGCAGCTTCAGCAGACAACAGCGGATGCTCCGTCGGAGGGCGACTGGGCGGATGTCACTTCCGTCACTGATAACAAAATAGTTATCAAATACGGATCCGATGGTATAACTGTCAAAAAGTCTGACGGTTCATCATTTGGTACTGATACAAACCTTACATCAGGCGTTGTTGATGACGTTAACGAGTGGTACTACCGGTGGAACGACTTGCCGGCAACCGACGACAGCAGCGGTAAAACAATAAAATATAGAGTTGTTGAGACCGTTCCATGCAAGGGCTACTCTCCAGCCTCACAGGAACGCACCACTGAGACGGAATCTGTCATTGTCAACAAGAAAGTCGTTGAGATGCCCTCGGCGGGTTCAATCCCCTTTATCTTTAACTTTGCTTTATTTGGAGGAATCGTGATTGCTATTTCATTGGTTATTCTCCATCTAAATAGAAAATTCAATATCTTTCAGCGTATAATGCGTAATTTTAAGGGGGTTTGATATCTGTCTTTTTTATGAATGTTGTGCGCATATTTTGTGCGAGATGTGCGCGCATCGTTAAAAAAGATGTTTTTCGCACGAATTATTTTCAAAATTGGAGGTAGCAAGTTATGAAAAGCAAATTTCTAAAATGCTTAAGCACCGGTATAACCGCGGCTGTGCTTGCCGCATCGATTATTCCCATCTCGGCATCGACCGCTTTTGCGGCAGCAACGGAAGATTGCAACAATTACTACAATGAGTACACATTGCCTACACATGACGGCATTTCGGAGGAGCCGGGACAGGATGAGACCTACTATGCGATTTTCCAGATAGCAAAGCTCCAGTCGTATGACGAAGACACTAAATTTGCCACGTATACGTTAACAAATGATGTGTGGAAAACGGATAAAAGCAGTGGTAATTTGTTTAAGGTTGACGATCAAGGCAGAATTATGTACAGCGAAGGAACAGGTTGGAAACTGTTTGATACGTCGGATTTTACAAGCACGGATACGACTGTGGGAGAAAATGTGCCTATCAATAATGATCTCATGAATATTATTGACAGAGCGGCGGATAAAGTACGTTCACAGAGTGATATAAAAGGGTTAACGTACAATGGCGAGGTTAAAGGTGAAATGCGCTACGACGATGTAGAGGGTAAAGAAGTGCCTAATCCGTCTGATTGGGGAACAAGCATCCCGATGTATAAGCTCGGTCATGAGAGCCAGGTTCGACTTACTAACGGTCTGTATCTTATGATTTCTATAGGACCGAAACTTCAGACTCCTAACCTCATAAGTGTAGCAGAATACAGTGGTACTCCTAAGCAGATACCGTTGATTGATAAGGGCTCTAACATAACGATCGACAAGGAGATCACAAGCGTAACTAACGGCACTAAATCGAGCAATGGTGAAACAGCCGAAGTCGCAGTAGGTTCAACGGTAGAATTTACGTTGACCAGCGTGACTCCGATGTATGATCAGGCTGTCACTGATGCTATTACAGCTGGTGGTGCCGGTCTTAGCATTCCGACTGACTATAAGGATACCGGAGATGAGGGCATCATAAATTATGTTATCTACGACGATCCTTCTGTAGGTCTCGACATTGACTTTAGTGAGAATGACCCTAATGGTACTAAAGGTATTAAAATTGAGATAGGCGACACTTCTAAAGCAGCAAATGTTGGAACTTGGATACCAATTACCACTGAAAGTGTTGAAACAAGAAAATTATTTTCTGGCTTTGAGAGCTTGAATGAAATTTTAACCGTTGAGCCAATAACATTTAACAGTGCAAGTTTTGGCAATGATTACAAAGCTCTTAGTAGTGTTTCTAATCATAGACAGCACATCCATGGCGGCAAAGGCTTTAAGATAGTATTTACTGACAAATTTGTTACTACTCAGGCAAATATGAATAGAGCTATCAAAGTTACATTTACTGCAAAGGTCAATGATCAAGCTGATACGTCACTTGTTGACGGCGATCCTAATACTAATAGTATGGAAGCAGATCCGAGCGGCGGCGTCGTAGGCTTTAAAATTCCGAACGAGGGTATCGTACAGTACGACAACCAGTTCCTTGCCGAGACAAGATCTGTATCATCCTACAGCAATACTGTTGAGTTGCATCGCGTTGAGATCGCCGTAAATAAGATAAACGGTGATGACGATAAGGTACTCGAGGGTGCCGGGTTTACGCTTTGTAACGATGACGGTACGAGAGAGATTGTTACTGAGAAAACAATTGGTGCCACTGGATATATTACGTTTAACGAGTTACCTGCGGGAACATATACACTGAAAGAGACTACCGTTCCTACCGGTTATAAGAAGATCGAGGATATTCAGTTTACTATTAGTGCAGGTACACCTGATCCTGAGTACAGCGGTACCTACACGTTTACGGTTAATAAACCGACCGGAACAGAATTTACAACCGGTACATTTTCCAATAGGCTTTATGGCACTGTAAAGAACGCACTTAATATTAAGAACTACAAGGGTCAGGAGCTCCCCGGCACAGGCGGAATGGGTACTGTTATCTTTACAGTAGTTGGTGCAGGTATAATTGTACTTGCCGGAGTTCTGTTTGTTGTTTACATGAAGAAAAGACGTGTTGAGGAGAAATAATATCGACTGATATTTTCTTTAGCCGCACTTTTTGACTGAATACATAAGATCCACCGATGCGGTGATATGCCGCATCGGTGGGTTTTCCAAAAGGTTCGGTTTTTTTGATACGAAGCGAACCTTTCGGAAAGCCTCGCGAAAGGACGTGTTCCATTTTGAAATTAAAACATGGCAAAAGAATATGGCCTCTCTTGCTTGCTGCCTTGCTGTTTTTCATTGGTGTTGCGTCGATCATATATCCGTTTTTCAGCAATCTTATGTCGGTTATGACTGCGGATACGGTCATATCCGATTACAAGGACGAAGTAAAAGATATGTCTAATGACGATATTGAAGATTTGATGAAGGAGGCTCACCTGTTTAACAAAAAACTCTATGAGGGTAAGGTCAATAAGGATGACGCGAGGTGTCTGTCTATTGTTAATGACCTGATAAGCTATCTTGATATACCGTCGATTTCCGTATATCTGCCCGTATATTACGGTACCTCCGAGGAGGTTCTCAACAAGGGCTGCGGTTATCTTGAGAATACCTCTCTGCCTGTCGGCGGCGAAAATACACATTGTGTTATCGCAGGTCATACAGGCTTGCCGACAGCCGATATGCTGACAGATCTGGATAGGCTCAAGATCGGCGATTTGTTCTATATCCATACACTTAACGATGTTTTGGCATACCGTGTGGACAATATACAGGCAGTTTTGCCCGATATGACAGATGCTCTCCGCATATTACCGGGCAGAGATATAGTAACACTATTGACCTGTACGCCGTACGGAGTTAACGACCACCGTCTCTTGGTGCGCGGCACACGCGTTCCGTATGATCCCAAGGATGAAACACCTGACCTTTCACCGCTGCCGGTATCGGAGGATGAGCGTTTCGCTGAAGTAATGCGTCAGGTTGCGTTTATCGCTGTCATTGTCATAGCATCAATCGTCGTGTTTATTATTGCTTGTGTTTTGCTCGGCAATGATAGAAAAAATCACAAAAACACCTCCGATACCGATAAGGACAACGCAGATGAAAAGCGGGAGGGATAGCAATATGCACGCCATAAAAAAGCGTGTTAAGCGCAGAATACCTTTTCTGATGCTTTTTTTGCTCTTGCTTGTCGGCATTTGTATTTTGATGTACCCGCGGGTCAGTGACCTGATTATGCGATATACAGCGTATTCGGAGATCGCCTCATATAACGCGGCTGTCAAAGTGATCGACAAGTCTGAGATAAAAAAGCTTCAGAAGCTTGCACAGGAGTATAACGAGGCTCTTGCCGAAGGCAACACAGATAAAAGCTCCATTACTGACTATGACAGTCTGCTTGCCGTAACTGAAGCGATAGGGTACGTTGATGTTCCAAAGGTCAATATTTATCTTCCGATTTTCCATGGCTTGACAGGCGATATACTCCAAAGGGGCGTAGGACATATGGAGGGTACTTCACTGCCGATAGGCGGCAAGAGTACACATTGTGTATTAGCCGCGCATACCGGCTTGCCCACCGCGGATCTGTTTACCAACATAGATCAGCTTGTTTTGGGAGATGTATTTTATATTCACGTTCTCGATGAAACGCTCGCGTACAGAGTTGATCAGATTAAAATCGTCCTCCCCGACAATACGGACGATATCAAGATCGTTGAGAATAAGGACTATGTGACACTTCTGACCTGTACGCCATACGGAGTGAATGATCACAGGCTTTTGGTTCGTGGTACCCGTATCCCGTACAAAGAACCGTATGACCCATCTGAGCAGGACGCCAAGTACCCGATGGCTCCGACCGAATCGGCCGATGAGGAAGTTATCCCGCTCGAGACGCTCCTTAGCTTTTGGGGGACGGTCGCAGTATTGCTTGTTGTCATTATAATTCTTTTGATTTTATTTTTGCCGATAGGCAGAAATAAAAATAAAAAGCAAGCTAAATCGTAAAGCTTAAAAAATTTGCTTAGGGAGGAAATCAATATGAAGTTTAGATCGTTAAAAAAGGTTGCTGCAATATCTCTTATTTTTGCTTTTGCCTGTTGCTTTTCAATATTATCTGCTGCACTTGATGCCCCTGCGACCGGCTCTGTCACTGTAAATGTTGCGCCTGCGACTGAGGGTATTGTCCTGCGTCTTTATGAGGTTGCAAACATTGAAAATGAGCAATTTAAGTTAAATGATGATTTTGCCGCTTCTGATGTTGACATAACAGACCTCAAGACTGCTGAAGATGCGCAGAATGCCGCCAATGCGCTTGAGAGCTTTGCGAAATCGTCATCATTTAAGACAAGCACTGACGTTGCGATAAACTCTGATGGTCAGGCACTATTTGCCGATCTTTTAGTTGATAAAGTATATCTTATTTATCAACCCGACGAAGCTGAGTTTTACATACAGCCTATGTTGGTCAGACTGCCGCTCATTGATGATACTTCCGCTGTTTATAATATTACAGTCAATGCCAAATTTGTCGATAACGCTTTTGCGTATCGCTCTGCCGTGATTCTGAACAAAGTAGATGATTCCAAAAAGCCGCTTGAAGGTGCGGAGTTCTCACTTCAGAGCAAATCATACTATAAGGACGTATCGCTTGTTCCTGATGGCACTGAAAAGGGTACTGACGCTGCAGGCAACTACTACTGGAAAGAATACGGTTCCAACCTCACGACTGACAACAATGGTCAGATAGTCGTAGAGAAAATGCCGTTCGGCACTTATCGTTTTATTGAGGTCAAAGCCCCTGACGGCTATATCCTTGATTCCGAGCCTCATGAGTTTGAACTGAGTGTTGGCGGTTCTGTCAAGGTCGAGAACGGAATATACATCAAGGACATGGGAACTATTGCCGAGCTGACAGTTACGAATATCCCTGTTCCAACGAGTAATCCCTCTGAGCCGTCTAACCCGTCTAATCCCTCTAATCCCTCTGAACCGTCCAACCCCTCCGCACAAGCCACCCTGACTACCTCGACCACCTCGACCACTCCGCCCCCTCCGACCACCTCGACCTCCTCAAGTCAACCCGGTAATTGGGTTTTGACCGGTGACAGCGTAAACGTTCTATCGTTCCTTTTTGTAGTAATTGTTGCCGGTCTTGTAATCACCCTGGCAGCGAAGCGGACTTCTAAAAATAAAGCTGATCGATAATATAAGATTCCGCCTTTTGCAAGTAAATTCAAACTGATAACTTTCAAGCAGGATAAAACAATCAAAACCACCCGTTAAACGGGTGGTTTTGAGAAAGCCCCCTAATAAGGGCTTATTACGGACGCTGCCCCTTAAGTGGGCTGAAAACTTTTCCCCTTTAAATACCCCATTACTTGTGCTACATTACATTTGGGCGGTATTGTGATAAGCATGCTAATATTATCCGGACACGCTTCTAATTCTATTACTCTATTCCCTTTTGTTCACACTGTTTTCTCAATATCCTCCCTATATCAATTTTTATCTTATTGTAAATTACCATTCTCCTATACCTTGGTTGGCAGACCAAACTTATTATAACGATGGAGTTTTTTATTTTCCACTCATAACTAAAGCTTTTTGAACCCCCGGCTTAGCCGGGGGTTTTCGTTACATAAAAATTGAGGCTCATAGTCTTGCTATGAGCCTCGATTTGGCTCCCCCAACTGGGCTCGAACCAGTGACATCATGATTAACAGTCATGCGCTCTACCGACTGAGCTATGGAGG
>CANQBK010000075.1 GCA_947589485.1 uncultured Clostridia bacterium
CAAGCCTTTTCAAAGGCTTGCGGATTCCAAAGGCGGAGCCTTTGGCAGGTTTTTAAGGGCGGAGCCCTTAACTGCGCCGAGCCGGCGCGGGCGATTCGCGCTGTCGTTCGCTCCGCTCACTCGTACTGAAAGCAATAAGTACATTCGCGCGGCGTTAGTTATTTTAGCCATAATCAAAAGTTTCGGCGCAGTGCCTGCGCACTCAATTCGCGCTGTCGTTCGCTCCGCTCACTCGTACTGCAAGAGATAGGTACATTCGCGCGGCATAAGTTATTTTAGCCATAGTTAAAAGTTTCGCGCAAGCCTTTTCAAAGGCTTGCGGATTCCAAAGGCGGAGCCTTTGGCAGGTTTTTAAGGGCGGAGCCCTTAACTGCGCTGAGATTTTAAAGTTGATGATAAATAAAAATAAATCGGCGGTACCGTAAATGTTAGGGTACCGCCGATTTGTATTATTTGATTATTTGTCCGTCAGAGGTGGGTTCTGTAATATATATATCGTCATAGTCACCGCTTAAAAGCAGAGAACAGCTTTCGGCGGTACTCCTGCTTTCAAATATTCCGAATACTGCGGAACCGCTGCCTGTAAGACAGGAACCGACCGCACCGTGATTTTTCATAATCTTTTTTATTTTGCTAATTTCAGTAAGATTTGCCACTTCTTCAAATTTGTTGTACATACCTTGTCCCATAAGTCTAAGATTTCCGTTGCATATTCCGTCAATGACTTTGTCGGAGCTTTTGTATCGGCTATACCCCAGTCTGTCGGACTGCTCGTAGGCAGTGTGCGTGGAAATTTTTATTTTTGGTTTTACTATTAAAATATAACATTTGGGAATGTCGGGAAGAGGACTGAGTATTGTTCCGATACCTCCGGCCGCCATAGTGCCGCCATAAATGCAGAACGGCACATCTGAACCGATTTTTTCTGCAAGCTCCGCAAGCCTGTTTTTGTCAAAATGTGTGTCAAACATTTCGTTAAGAGCGATAAGAACAGCCGCCGCATCAGTGCTTCCTCCTGCCATACCTGCCTGTGATGGGATTCTCTTTTTTATTCTTACCGATATTCCCGTTTGAGGAATGTTTGAGTATTTGAAAAATTCGGCAACGGCTTTATAGGCAGTGTTGGTTTGGTCACAAGGGATTTCGGGGTCACTGCACCAGATATTTATTTGATTATCGTTTTCGGTGCCGACGGTAACATCATCGTAAAGCGTTACGGACTGCATAACCGTATTTATAATATGGTAGCCGTCACTGCGTTTTCCGGTAATGTCAAGAAATAAGTTAATTTTTGCCGGAGCAAAAACTGTAAGATGCATAATTGTACAACCTTTCGAGCTTATTATGTACGATGTAAGAACTTACGGGTTCTTATTTACAAAGCGTTCGATTCTTTCAAGAGCTTCTTTTATATGTTTAAGCGAGTATGAATACGAAACTCTTGCAAAGCCCTCTCCACATTCTCCGAATGCCGTACCCGGTACTATTGCAACGTGTTGGGAATATATGAGCTGTTCGCAAAATTCCTCGGAGGACATACCCGAAATTTTTATGCTTGGAAATACATAAAACGCACCCTCCGGCTCAAAACAAGTGAGCCCCATTCGGCAAAACTCATCGACAATCAGCCGCCTTCTCATATCGTATTCTTCCCTCATATGTTCTATATCGCTATCGCCGTGTTTTAACGCCTCAATTGCGGCATATTGCGCTGTTGTCGGCGCACTCATTATGCTGTATTGATGAAGTTTTATCATTTGAGATATTATCTCTTCGGGTCCCAGAGCATAGCCCAAACGCCACCCTGTCATTGCGTATGCCTTTGAAAATCCGTTTACAACAATGGTTCTTTCTCTCATACCTTTAATGCTTGCAAAGGAAACGTGACGTTCTTTTCCGTATGTGAGTTCTGCGTAAATCTCGTCCGAGAGAACAAGCAAATTGTGTTTTTCCACAACCTTTGCAATCTCTTCAAGGTGCTGTCTGCGCATAACCGCTCCGGTGGGATTGTTTGGAAACGGAAGAATGAGGAGCTTTGTTTTTGGGGTAACATTTTTCTCTATCTCTTCGGCGGTGAGCCTGAAATCGTTTTCGGATTTTGAACAGATTATTATTGGTTTGCCGCCCGCCATTTTAGTCATCGGCTCATAACATACAAATGACGGCTGAGGTATAAGCACCTCGTCACCGTCTTGGATAAGCGTCCTTATACATAAATCTATTGCTTCCGAGCCTCCGACGGTTACCAAAGTTTCGGTGTCGGGATTGTATTCGATGCCGAAACGTCTTGCATAGTAATTTGAAATCTGATTGCAAAGTTCCGAAAATCCTCGGTTTGGAGAATACCATGTATGTCCTTTGCGCAGGGATTCTATACCTTCTTGGCGAACGTGCCACGGTGTTGTAAAATCCGGTTCGCCTATGCTTAGTGAGATAACGTGGTCTGTTTCGTTTGCGATGTCAAAAAATTTCCTTATTCCGGACGGTTTTATGCCACATATTTTATCATTCAGAAATTTTGAATAATCTATCACAGTATCAAACTCCTTTGTTCGTCGTTGTCGTCATCGTCATAAAATGCGACACCGCCCTCTTTATACTGAGTAAGAATAAAATTGGTCGCTGTGCCGATAACGGCGTCAAGGGTCGAAAGACGTTTTGAAACAAATTCTGCAATTTCTTGTATGGTTCTGCCTTTTACGGTCGCGATTAAATCATAACTTGATGAAGCCGCAAGATAAACACTTTCCACATTATCGTATGATGTAACGATTTTTGCAATATCGTCAAAGCCTGTTTCGGGCTTTGGGGTTACTTTAAGCTCAATAATTGCCGTAACGCCCGAATCGGGTACTTTGTCCCAATTGATAAGAGCTTTGTATCCTTTAATGATTCCCTGTTCTTTATATTTGTCAATTCTGTTTTTTATGCTTTCTTCAGTTTCATTAAGCATTGCCGCAAGCTGGGCCAGATTAAATTCCGAATTTTTATCGAGCAATTCAAGAAGCATATCCATAGGTAAATCCTCTTTTCTATGTAATTAAATAAAGTAATTATACAATATCGGCTTAATGATTGTCAACTGCGGAAAAATATTCAATGTTTTTTTCCTTAATTATTATAAAATTTATTTTGTCGGATATAATAATTCTATCTTAAAAAATGGAGTTGATTTTATGATTGAACAGGATACGATAAAATTACTGCGTGAGTGTGACGCAGGTCTGAAAATGGCGGTTGCGTCCACAGATGAAGTGTTTGACGATGTAAAGGACGGAGAATTTATTGATAAACTGTCTTACTACAAAGACGAATACGCAAAACTTCAGGACGAAATACAGGAATTGCTGGACAAATACAATGACGACGGAAAGGAACCCAGCCCTATGGCAAAGGGTATGTCTTGGATAAAAACCAATATGAAGCTGGGAATGGAAAAGTCCGACAAAACCGTTGCCGATTTGATGACCGACGGCTGTAATATGGGCGTTAAATCCTTGAACAGATATTTGAATCAATACAAAGCCGCAGATGAAGTATCAAAGGATATAACCAAGCGGTTGATCAATATTATAGAACAGCAGGCGATAGATATTCGCAAATATTTGTAATTAATTATATAGTTCTTATATAATTCGACATAATTTTGTTCCCGTATGGCAGACACGTTTTTGTGCCGCCGTATGGGAGCTTTGTTTTTGTTAAATTAAAAAATATTTGATTTGTTCGACCTTTTCGGGTCAAATTTTTTTTGTTTATTAGCGGTTATTGGAAGGGCCTTTCCGATTATTTACATTCCTTACGAAAGGAAGTGTCAAAGATAAACAATACAATTGTTCTTACGCAAAACAGGTTTTTTGTTTCGGAAATATATATTATGGACGGCAGTGAATATTACAGCCTTAAGAAAAATGAAAAATTGATTTTCGGAATAAAAACAAGGGCTTTCAGCAAGAAGTATATTTTAAGAAAGGAGATTTCAAATGAAAATAAATCGGGTGACGGATATTTATTGTCCCTGACTTCAAAAGAAACGGATATTCCTCAGGGCGAATATTGTTTTGATGTTGCCTTGTTGAGGGACGATGGGGAGCTGGTGAAAATTATCGGTATAACCGATGTCAAAGTTATCGGTTCCGTTGTGAGGAGCGATGTTGAATGTTGACGGGATATATTAACAGTATTTTACCTTTAAGCGGCAGATTAGATATGCCGAAAATTCCCGATACGCCGAAACAGAACGACTGTTATTATTACAATTCGGGTGCAAATAATTGTACTTTTATTGTTTGTGAGGCTCAAACGGTAACATTTGAGGAAGAGGGGGAGTAATATGTCTTATATAAAAAGAATTTTGCAAACGTCCACGGACGAGCCGACGTTTATCAAAATGTTTATTGAATCTTTGAAAAATGATGACAGCAGGATAACCTGCTCTACGGATATTGATAAGCAATTCGAGGATACGTCAGGCTATGCAGAGTTTATACTCAACATAGACGGCTTTTTTACAGTCGAGTTTAAACGTGAGAGTCAAAATAGTTCGTCTGCTAATCATTATAATGTAAAAATAAAGCATAACGAAATGGTTAAATTGGAAGGAACAGTATATTTTTGTACTAATGGTTCCCTGATGAAAGACGATGTAGGTAAAAGAACGTGGCAGTATGTAATAAAATGCAGCGACAAGGTTTTACATTTTACTTTTGAGGATTACGACAAAAATTTCAAGTTTGATTTTTGTTATGTCAATGATGAAAATATAAAGGCTGTGTCGGTATCTTCAAGTTCAAATAAACGTGCAGCGGAAAGTGTATTTACGTTTTCCGACAATACACAAGCATATCTGCACAACAGGTTTAAATATAATCTTCCCGATATTGATAAGGTAGAAATTTTAAAAAACAAAGTGTTTTGTGTTTCCGAAAGCAACGGCATAGTAAAGGCAAGGACAGACGCTATGTTCGATTGCAGCAGCCTTTCGGGCAGCCAACGTATTGTGGCTGACGGTACGGAGTATATCGCGCTTGGTGACAACACCATTATTTGTGAATAAAGAGGAGGAGAAACAATATTTACGCTAAATCTTTGAAAGCATTATTTACGGTTTCCTTGACGGCGTTTGCGATATATTTTAACGCGGTTGCCGTTCCGCTGTACATACTGACGGTAATGATGGTCGTTGACTATGTTACGGGTATGGTTTCGGCGTGGATAAAAAGAGAACTTTCAAGCCGTAAAGGATTAATCGGCATAATCAGAAAAGTATGCTATTTGGCACTTATTGCCGCCGCAATGGGGGCGGACTGGCTTATTTACAACGGTATGAGCCAAATCGGGGTGAGTATGACGGATTATACCGTCCCGTTGGGAATAACGGTTACCGTATGGCTAATCGTAAACGAGCTTATAAGCATACTTGAGAATTTAGGGAAAATAGGAGTTCCGCTCCCGCTATTTTTAATACGAATCATAAACAGATTAAAATCAATTGTAGATGAAAGTGAGGATAAATGATTATGGGAAAGAAAATATATATAAGTCCGTCCAACCAAAACGGCAATATGTACGCTTACGGCAGCACAAACGAAATGGAGCAGTGCAACAGAATTGCAGACGCTGCAAAATCTGCGCTTGAACGCTGCGGATTTACCGTAAAGAAAGCCGCCAAGGGTCAGGCAATGTCCGCAAGCATTTCCGAGAGTAATGCCTGGAAACCCGACCTGCATATATGTATCCATACAAACGCCGGCGGTGGTCAGGGTACAATGTGTATGGTGTACAGCAAGGCGGCGGAAAATATGAAATACGCACAACCGATTTACGACGCTGTACAAGCCGTTACGCCCGGCAAAACAGAGTACGGTATAAGAGAATATCCGGAGCTTGCCGAGCTTAACGGAACAAGCGCCGCCGCCGTTTATACCGAGGTGGATTTCCACGACAACGCAAATATTGCAAAATGGATAATAAACAATACGCAAACAGTCGGTGAGGCTTTCGCAAAAGGTATATGCAAGGCGTTCGGCGTATCATACAAGACCTCTTCCGGTACTCAGTCGGGAACTACAAACAAGGGTACCCTGTACCGTGTGCAGGTCGGTGCGTTTTCCGACAAAAACAATGCCGACGCTTATCTTAAAAAGGTAAAAGCGGCAGGTTTTAATGACGCGTTTATAACGACCGTCAAAAATTAAATTATTATATATGTAAGCTGAAAAAAGCTATGGAACGGCAGGACGGTAATTTAAAGCGTCGGGGTATGTTTTGATAGTCGGGAATTACCGCATAGAATTGACAAAAGCGGAAAAAATCTTCCTGCTGTTCGGGTCTTTTTTATAGGAAAACTCGGGGTGCCATTGAACAGCCCATAAAAATTTTTTGTTCGGCATAAAAAGAGCCTCCGTCAATCCGTCGGGAGATACCGCCATCGGTTCAAGCTGCGGTGCGATTGTTTTTACGGCTTGATGATGATAACTGTTTACCGCCGCGCTTTCCGTACCCAAGCAACGGTACAAGGGTGAATCCTTTATAATCCGTACCTTATGTACAGGAACGTCATACGGCGCTTGTTGGTGATGTATTACATCGGACGGGTGCCATTTGGGTAAGTCCTGATATAAGGTGCCGCCCAGCGCGACGTTTATAAACTGTATTCCCCGACATATTCCGAGAATGGATTTGTCGTCCCTTATGGCAGCCTTTAAGACAATATTTTCCATTATATCCCTTTTTTTGCAGTATGAAGCAAGAGCCTCCTCCGGAATTTCCCGATAAAGTTCGGGGAAAACATCTTGACCTCCGGTAAAAAGTATCCCGCTGCACATACCGACAAGCTGCGAAAGCTCTTTCTCATCTTGCGAAAACGGGAATATTATAGGTAAGGCTCCCGCTTGTATGAGCCCGTCCATATACCCCGGCAGCATCCATATACTTTCTTTTTTATCATCCCATAGCGGCATAACGCCAACAAGTGGTTTCAATTTAAAACACCTCCAAAAAAAATAGACAAGGGTATCTGTTGTCAGACACCCTTGTCTATGTCTATAATAAAAATACCACAAAAAGGCAGATTTTTCAATAGCCCTAAAATAATTATTTGTTGTTTCAATATTATCGGTTGTACGCCGATGCAGAACGGTGAAAGGTATTTCGGCTTTTTTGATTTACTGTTCGGTTTATGTTATAATCGGAATAAATCGCTGCAAAACCGAAACCGCCCGTCTATGTAATTTGAGGAGGACGCTGAAAATATGCGGACGGATATTTAATTTTGGAGGTATTTATGAAACTCAAAAATCCGATAGGGGAACTTACAAGATTTGAGCTTATATTGTGGGTAAGTTCGCTTGTGATTACTGCCGGGTCGTTTTTACTTTCTCCCAACGGCGACATAATTACGCTTATTGCATCGCTTATAGGCGTTACGGCGCTTATCTTTGTTGCGAAAGGTATGGTATGGGGTCAGGTGCTTACGGTTGTCTTTGCCGTATTTTACGGTATAATATCGTTTTGGTTCGGCTATTACGGGGAAATGATAACATACCTGTGTATGACGTCTCCGATTGCCGTTTTATCGGTTATTTCGTGGATAAGACACCCCTATAAAGAATCGTCCGAAGTTGAGGTGAGCCGACTTAAAAAACGGCAGGTCGCTTTTATGCTTATTCTTACGGCGGCTGTTTCCGTAATATTTTATTTTGTGCTTGGTTCAATGGGAAACGTAAATCTTGAGGTAAGCACGCTTTCTGTGGCAACGAGCTTTCTTGCATCTTATCTTACGCTTCTGCGAAGTCCGTACTACGCGCTCGCATACGGTGCAAACGATATTGTTCTTATTGTTCTGTGGACGCTTGCGGCGGTTGAAGATATATCATATCTTCCTATGATAATATGCTTTGTTATGTTTTTTGCAAATGATGTTTACGGCTTTATTAATTGGCAGAGAATGAAAAGGGAACAATATGTAAACGGGGAAAAATAGTTAAGTCTGTTTTTGCGGCAACACATTGGTTTAACGCAAAAACAGACTTTTAATTTTTGTTTTACTGCGGACAGGAAATTCGTGCAATATCTTCAATTGTGTGGTGCAGTTTCAGTACAATTTCCGTATCGGCTGCCCGATAATACATTTCTTTGCCGTCACGTCGGGAAATAATAAGCCCTGCGCTTTTTAAAAGGCGAAGATGGTGCGATACCGCCGGACTGGTCATATCCGTTGCGGCGGCAATGTTAATAACACATTCTTCACAATGGCACAACAGCCAAAATATTCTCAGGCGGCTCGGGTCGCCAAGCTGTTTCATAGCGTCAGCAACAGTTTGTATGGTTTCCGTGGCAGGTATATTTTCAATTAGTTCCGTGTCAGTAATTTTGTGTTTAGAATCGCTCATTGAAATTCTCCCAAATACATAATTATTATTAGTATTCTAACCCATAGAATATAAAAAATCAATACAATATCTTAAGCAAAAATATTTTTGATTTAATTATTATTTAATTGTTATTTTGTTATTGACAAATAAAAAGATATATGTTATATTAAATTCAACGATTAAATAATCTTTGAATTTAATATTTTGGGAGGTATTTTTATGAAAAAAACATACAAAATTGAAGTGGATTGTGCCAACTGTGCGGCTAAAATGGAGGACGCCGCCAAAAAAACCGAGGGCGTAAAGGACGCAAACGTAAATTTTATGACATTGAAAATGTCAGTGGAATTTGAGGACGGTGCGGACAGGAACGATGTAATGGACAGGGTGCTTAAAGCGTGCAGGAAAATAGAACCCGACTGCGAAATATATTACAAAAAATAATATTTTTTACGGAGGGACAGTATGACCAAAAAACAGAAAAAGAATCTTTTCAGAATTATTGTTACGGGGGTACTTATGGCTGTACTGTCGTTTGTCCCCGTAAGCGGTTGGCTAAGGTTTGCGCTGTTTATTATCCCGTATCTTATAATAGGCTATGACGTTCTTATAAAGGCGTTTAAGGGAATAATCAACCGACAGCCTTTTGACGAATGTTTCCTTATGACGGTCGCAACGATAGGCGCAATGGCGATTGCACTGACGCAAAGCGGAGATTATACTGAAGCGATTGCCGTTATGCTCTTTTATCAGACGGGCGAATGGTTCCAAAGCTACGCCGTCGGCAAGAGCCGAAAAAGCATAGGCAGTCTTATGGATATTAGACCTGACAGCGCAAATATTGAGGACGAAAACGGAGTGATTTCAAAGGTAGACCCCGATGACGTGGAAATCGGCACGGTTATTGTGGTACAGCCGGGCGAAAAAATCCCGATTGACGGTATTGTGGTCGAGGGCGAGTCCGCTCTTAACACGAGCGCACTTACAGGTGAAAGTATCCCGAAAAATGTACGAATCGGAGATGAAGTTATAAGCGGCTGTATTAACAATAACGGTCTGTTAAAAATCCGTACAACAAAAGAATTTGGCGAATCAACAGCCTCAAAAATACTTGAGCTTGTTGAAAACGCAAGCTCCAAAAAATCAAAATCCGAACGCTTTATTACAAGATTTGCAAGAGTATACACTCCTGTTGTCGTGTACCTTGCGCTTGCACTTGCGGTCATTCCGCCTATTGTCGGAATGATTTTTAGCGGCTCGGGAGATTGGGGAATATGGATTTACAGAGCATTGACATTCCTTGTCATAAGCTGTCCCTGTGCGCTTGTGGTAAGTGTACCGCTGAGCTTTTTTGCAGGCATAGGCGGTGCAAGCCGTGAGGGAGTTCTTATAAAAGGCTCAAATTATATAGAAGTGCTTTCAAACATAAAAACGGTAGTTTTTGATAAAACGGGTACTCTTACAAAGGGTGTGTTTGAGGTTACTGCGGTTCACCCCGAATTAATAGACAAAACCGAGCTGCTGCACCTTGCCGCACACGTTGAAAGATATTCCTCGCACCCGATTGCGAGTTCTTTGAGGGCGGCATATCCGAATGAGGCGGACGAATGCAGCGTTGAAGATGTTGAAGAAATTGCGGGTAACGGAGTAAGAGCGAAAGTAAACGGCAATATTATATGTGTAGGTAATTCAAAAATGATGGATTCCCAAGGGATACAATGGAAACCCTGCAAACACACGGGTACAATTGCACATATATCGCGTGACGGGGAATATATGGGACACATTGTTATTTCGGATATTGAAAAGCCGAGTTCGGCAAAAGCAATACAGTTGTTGAAACATATCGGAGTAGACAAAACGGTTATGCTTACGGGCGACTCAAAACAGGTTGCTGAAAAGGTGGGCAATGATTTAAAAATAGACGAGATTTACAGCGAGCTTTTGCCCTCGGATAAGGTCAATAAAGTGGAACAGCTTCTTGACGAAAAACCCTCAAAGGGCAGTCTTGCTTTTGTCGGTGACGGAATAAATGACGCTCCCGTACTGTCAAGGGCGGATATAGGAATAGCAATGGGAGCTATGGGTTCTGATGCGGCAATCGAGGCGGCTGACGTTGTACTTATGGACGACGACCCCGTTAAAATCTCGAAAGCAATTAAAATATCGCAAAAGTGTATGCGTATAGTAAAAGAAAATATATGGTTTGCAATAGGAATAAAAACGGTTTGCCTTGTGCTTGGTGCGCTCGGTATAGCGAATATGTGGATTGCGGTTTTTGCAGATGTGGGGGTTATGATTATTGCCGTGCTTAATGCAATAAGAGCTATGTTTGGTGACATACTCCCCCACCTATAGAGGTGGGGGCTTCTCGCTCAAGTATGGTAACCCATACAGTATCAACGAGCTAAC
>CANQBK010000076.1 GCA_947589485.1 uncultured Clostridia bacterium
CCAAAAAGCAGGAGGGGCGAAAAACAGTCCGGTGGACTGTTTTTCGGTGGGGAACCCACGCAAGGGGTTCCCCGTAAACAATAAGTTTTTGTCTTTGTTAATGATAGTTAAGGGCTCCCGCCTTTGGAATCCGCAAGCCTTTGAAAAGGCTTGAGCGAAACTTTTGACTATGGGTAAATAAATTTATTGCGCGCGAATGTAGTTATTGCTCTCAGTACGAGCGAACGGAGTGAGCGACAGCGCGAATTGCCCGCGCGGGCTCCGCGCCGCGAATTGCCCGCGCCGGCTCGGCGCAAAAGGCTTGAGCGAAACTTTTGACTATGGGTAAATAAATTTATTGCGCGCGAATGTAGTTTTGGCTTGCAGTGTGTTTCGGTCAGTACAATATGTTAATATTAATTATTTGTCACTCAAACATTTTACCATAACGGCTTTTTGTGCATGAAGCCTATTTTCTGCCTCTTCAAATATCTCGTCTGCGTGAGCTTCAAAAACATCTTCGGTTATTTCCTCTCCCCTATGTGCCGGCAAACAATGCTGTACCATAGCATCAGATTTTGCAAGCGACATAAGCTCTGAATTTATCTGATAACCCTCAAATGCTTTCTTTCTCTTTTCAGCTTCCGATTCTTGTCCCATTGATGCCCACACATCGGTAATTACCACGTCGGCATCTACAACAGCCTCTTTCGGTGTACGGAACATTTCAAATTTGTTTCCGTATTCCTTTGCAAAGTCAATAACCTTGCTGTCCGGTTCGTATCCCTCCGGACAAGCTACCGATATTGACATACCCGTTTTAAGCGCTCCGACAATAAGAGAGTTCATCATATTGTTGCCGTCACCTATAAACGACATTTTAAGACCGCTCAGCTTACCCTTGTATTCCCTTATCGTCATAAGGTCGGCAAGTATCTGGCATGGATGACAAAAATCCGTAAGACCGTTTATAATCGGAATACTTCCGTATTTTGCAAGATCCTCAACCTCTTTTTGCTCGAAAGTACGAATCATTATACCGTCAAGATAACGTGAAAGAACCCTTGCGGTATCCTGAACAGGCTCGCCCCTGCCTATCTGCATATCCCTTGAAGAAAGGAATATCGGCTGACCGCCAAGCTGGTACATACCCGTTTCAAATGAAACTCTTGTACGGGTCGATGCCTTTTCAAATATAAGACCGAGAGATTTGCCCTCAAGCAGTTTGTGGGGTATCCCGTGTTTTTTTTCATATTTGAGCTGATCTGCAAGATTAAGAATTTCGGTTATTTCCTCCGAAGAAAGATCAAGCATTTTAAGTAAATGTTTCATTGTTTCATTCCTCCATAACTGATTTTAATATTTCAAGACCCCTATCCGTTTCTTCACGGGTTATAGTAAGAGGCGGAAGTAACCTGAGAAGATTTTTTGCCGTAAGAACCAGCAATCCCTTTTCCGCACACTTTGCGGCAATTTCCTTTGCATTGTCCTTTTCGGTTATTATACCTATCATCATTCCGATACTTCTTGTCCCTTTAACGTTCGGAAACTCCGAGAGCTTTTCTATAATATATTTTCCCTTTTTGCGGACATCGCATAAAAATTCGTCCGTCGATACCCTTGAAAGCACTTCAAGTGCCGCCGCACACGCAATCGGGTTTCCGCCAAATGTTGTCCCGTGTGTACCGGGAGCAAAAACATCTGCAAGCGCCTTGTCACAAAGACAAGCACCTATCGGCAATCCTCCCGCAAGACCCTTTGCGAGTGTGACAATATTCGGTTTTATTCCGTAATTTTCACAGCATAAAAACTTTCCCGTTCTTGCAACACCCGTCTGTACCTCATCAACCATAAGCAATATATCTTTTTCGGCGCAAATATTAGAGATTTCCTTTACAAATTCAGGTTCAAGCGGCATTACTCCGCCCTCTCCCTGTATAAGCTCGACCAGTACGGCGCAAACATTTTCGTCAATATGCGCTTTAAAATCATTTATATTGTTTGCTTCCGCATATACGAATCCCTCCGTAAACGGAAAGAAGAAATTATGGAAAGTTTCCTGACCCGTAGCCGCAAGAGTCGTTACCGTCCTGCCGTGGAATGAATTTACAAGCGTCAGGATTTTGTTTTTGCCCTTACCGTACTTGTCAAAGCTGTACTTTCTTGCGATTTTTATTGCACACTCGTTTGCCTCGGCTCCCGAATTACACAAAAAAACCTTATCCATACCCGTAAGACCGCACAACTTTTTTGAAAGTTCAGTTTGAACAGGAGAATAATAGAGGTTTGATATATGCTGTAACTTTGATGCCTGTCCGCATACCGCTTTTACCCAGCCGTCATCACAAAATCCCAAGCTGTTTACACCTATTCCGCTTGTGAAATCTATGTATTCTTTACCGTCAATATCCTTTGCAACAGCACCCTTTCCCTCAACAAGGGCAACATCAAACCTGCCGTATGAATGCATCATATACTGCTGTTCGTCACTTTTTATCTGTTTAAAATCCAATGCAAACACCTCCGTGTAAAATACCCCTTTGCCTTAGCAAAAACTGTAAGGGAACCGACTTAATAGAACATTGTTCCGATACCTTCATCAGAGAACATTTCTATCAATATGGAATGTGGGATACGTCCGTCAATTATATGCGCACGTTTTACGCCTCTGCGTACAGCCTCAACGCAACATTCTATTTTCGGTATCATACCTCCGGAAATTATACCCTCACGTTTTAGCGACGGCACCTCGCTGACATTAACCACCGGTATAAGCGTGCTTTCATCGTCCCTGTCCCTTAAAAGTCCGCGAATATCGGTCATAAGTATCAGCTTTGCCGCTTTAAGCTCAGCGGCAATTCTTGCGGCGGCAAGGTCGGCGTTTATATTGTAAACCGCTCCGTTGTATCCCCCTGCGACAGTTGCAATAATGGGAACATAGCCGTTGTTTGTAGCGTCCTCTATAACGCCCGTATTGACCTCGGTTATTTCACCTACAAAGCCCAAGTCCTCGGCGGCGGCTTTCTTATCCGCCATTATCATACGCCCGTCAAGACCGCAAAGCCCTATCGCTTTTCCGCTGTGACGTTCAAGCAACTGTACAAGACTTTTGTTGACCTTTCCTGCAAGAACCATTTGAACCACGTCTACCGTTTCCTTGTCGGTAACACGCAGACCGTTCACAAACTTGCTTTCCTTACCGATTTTTTTAAGCATACCGCTGATTTCCGGACCTCCGCCGTGTACAAGTACAACATTTATACCGATAAGCTGTAAAAGAACTATATCGCTCATCACAGCATCTTTCAAGTCATCGCTGACCATTGCATTACCGCCGTACTTTACCACTATTGTTTTTCCGGCATATTTCTGTATATATGGAAGTGCCTGTATAAGTATACCGGCACGATCCTGATTTGGAATAATGTGCATTTTTTCATCTCCGTATCAAGTTCTGTAATCCCCGTTTATTTTGACATACTCATACGTCAAATCACAGCCGTATGCTTCGGCAAAACCACAGCCGTCATTAAGCTCAACCAGTATATCGACTTCATCTTCCAAAAGTATCTTTTTTGCAAGCTCCTCCGAAAAGTCCATACCCAAGCCATTCTTGCACACATCTATTTTGCCCGCTTTTGACGCATAGGAAACATCTATTTTACGGACGTTGACATCACAGCCTGAATATCCCACCGCGCACAGTATACGGCCGCAGTTTGCGTCCGCGCCGAACATAGCCGCCTTTACAAGGCTTGAAGATATAACCGATTTTGCGACAGCTTTTGCGTCATTTTCGGTTACAGCTCCGCTTACCTTGCATATTATCAGCTTTGTTGCGCCCTCGCCGTCCTTAGCCATCATTTTCGAGAGTTTCCTGCACACTGCTGTAAGCGCTTCAAGAAAAATATTATAGTTTTCGTCCTCTTCCGTTATTTCATTGTTTCCGGCAAGCCCCGACGCCATAACGGAAAGCGTATCGTTTGTTGACATATCGCCGTCAATGCTGATCATATTGAATGTTTCGTCAGCAGCCTTTTTAACAGCTTTTTGGAGCATTTCCGACGATATAGCGGCGTCTGTGGTAATAAAGCAGAGCATTGTTGCCATATTTGGGTGTATCATACCGCTTCCCTTTGATATACCGCCTATTTTAATTGTTTTACCGTCTATTACCGTTTCAACGGCAGCTTCTTTTTTAACTGTGTCGGTAGTCATAATTGCTTCGGCAGTATCCGAACCTCCGCTGCGGGAAAGCTGTGCCGTAAGCTCCGCCATTCCGTTCGCAATTGGTTCAATGGACAAAGTCTGTGCGATTACTCCGGTAGAGGCAACTATAACATCATTTTTGTCTATTCCGAGAGCCTCGGCTGTAAGCCTGCACATCTCCTCGGCTTTTTGTTCACCGTCGGCGTTACAGGTATTTGCGTTTCCGCTGTTTACTATAACTGCCTGTGCAGTGCCGTCGGCAAGATTTCTTTTTGTCACGGTAATTGGAGAGCTTTGTACCAGATTGGTCGTATATACTGCGGCAGCGTTACATTTTTTTTCGCAGAAAATCAATCCGAGGTCACGTTTGGACTTATTTCTCCTTATGCCGCAGTGAATACCCGACGATTTAAATCCTATGGGAGCCGTTACAGAGCCGTCGATAAATTTATATAACATAATTTTTATCCTCCTAAAAAAATCTTAAAATCAAAATGCCGGCGGTACAATAACAAGTCCCGTTTTTTCGTCAAGACCGAATATTATGTTCATATTCTGTATCGCCTGTCCGGCAGCTCCCTTTACCATATTGTCAATTGCGGAAACCGCAACAAGAGTATTTGTCCTGCCGTCAACGTGAAGTGATATATCACAAAAATTGGAATATTTTATATTGTGAATATCCGCATTTTCACCGTCGGAAAGCAGCCTTATAAAAAATTCGTCTTTATAAAATTCCTCATATTCTTTTCTTATCTGTTCTTTTGTCACACCGGGATTTATGCGTGCGTAGCAGGTAGACAATATTCCCCTGTTTACCGGAAGAAGATGAGGAACAAATGTTATTTTAACGCTTTTTCCCGAAAGCCTTGAAAGTGTTTGCTCTATTTCGGGCGTGTGTCTGTGGCTTCCCGCCTTATAGGCGTGGAATCCCTCGTTAAGCTCCGGATAATGGCTGCCTTGGCTCGGCTTTCTGCCCGCACCCGTAACTCCCGACTTTGAATCAATTATTATACCGTCCGTGCTTACAAGACCTTTTTTAACGGCGGGAGCAAGCGCAAGCGGCGCACCCGTGGTGTAACAGCCCGGATTTGCAATTACCCTTTTTTCCTTTATATCGTCCCTAAAAAGTTCGGGAAGTCCGTAAACCGCCTTTTTGTGAAGTTCTTTATCAAGAAATTCGCCGTTGTACCATTCTTTGTAATCGTCTTCGCTTTCAAGACGAAAATCTGCACCGAGGTCTATAAATGCCTTACCCAAAGCGTCGCACTGTGCGGCAAGCTCCTGTGAAAGTCCGTGAGGAAGCGCCGCAAAAATAACATCACACTTTTCTATTGCCTCATCTTGAGTTTTACATTCCATATCGCAAAGGGATTTGTATGACGGGTACACTTCACTCAGTTTTTTACCCTCAAAGCTGACGGAGCTTATCGCCGATATTTCCGCCATAGGATGCGTAAGCAAAATGCGGACAAGCTCGGCTCCCGCATAACCCGTAGCTCCGATTATTCCTACTTTTATTTTCATTTATGTTATCCTCTTTCCTAAACCGTTATTCTTTGCAAAGCGCAGAAAAAATTATATTTTGAAAACAGCTTTATCACAAGGAACCCTGCGCCTTTAACAGTTCCTTTACTCTTTTTGCCTGTTCAACAACATTCGCGCCCGACGGTCCGCCCAAAACTTTTCTGCCGTTTACGCAGTTTTCAAGGGAAATAGCATCGTACACACCTTCGTCGAACATATCGCATACTTTCTTGTATTCCTCAATAGGCAATGTTTCGAGCGTAAGACCCTTTTCAATACAAAACGCCACAAGCGTTCCGGTAGCCTTGTATGCGTCACGGAACGGCAATCCCTTTTTAACAAGATAGTCCGCGCAATCGGTAGCGTTAATAAATCCGTTTGCAGCCGCCTTTCTCATATTTTCCGGTATTACACGCATTGTTTCTATCATCGGCGTAAATGCTTCAAGACACATCTTTACCGTGTCCACGGCGTCAAATACAGCTTCCTTATCCTCCTGCATATCCTTGTTGTACGCAAGCGCTATGCCTTTCATAACCGTAAGGAGAGTCATAAGGTCACCGAAAACCCTTCCCGACTTGCCCCTTACAAGCTCAGCAATATCGGGATTCTTTTTTTGCGGCATAATACTGGAGCCTGTTGAAAACGCATCGTCCAGTTCCACAAATTTAAATTCCCACGAACACCACATAATAATTTCTTCCGAAAAACGCGAAAGATGTACCATAATAATGGAAAGAACGCTCGCAAGCTCCATACAGAAATCACGATCCGAAACGCCGTCAAGACTGTTCTGACATATACCGGAAAAGCCGAGCAGCGACGCCGTAACCGTTCTGTCTATCGGGTATGTTGTTGTTGCAAGCGCACCGCAGCCGAGCGGCATTTGATCCATACGTTTATACGCACATTCAAGTCTGTCAATATCACGCAGCAGCATTTCGGCATAAGCCATAAGATGATGACCGAATGTTATCGGCTGCGCTCTTTGAAGATGAGTATATCCCGGCATAACCGCATAAGCATATTCCTCGGCTTTGCCGCATATAACATTTGCAAGTTCTTTTACTGCGGAGTAAATGTTCCGTACTTCTTTTTTCAGGTACAAACGTATATCGACTGCCACCTGATCGTTTCGGCTCCTTGCGGTATGAAGTCTTTTTCCTGTACTTCCGAGCCTTTTGGTAAGCTCTCCCTCAATAAAAGTATGAATATCCTCTGCATCGGGGTCTATTTTTAAATTACCGTTTTCTATGTCGTCCAGTATGCTTTTCAGTCCGTTTGCAATCGCTTCGGATTCGCTTTTTTCTATAATACCGCACTCGCCGAGCATCTGAGCGTGTGCAATACTGCCCTCTATATCCTCACGGTACATACGACTGTCAAACGATATTGAAGAGTTAAAGTCATTTGTTTTTTTGTCAATCTCCTTTGAAAACCGTCCTGCCCATAATTTCATAAATATCAGCTCCTTTTGTTACATAAAACGGAAAGCTGTTAAAAAGTCACTTTCCGATAAACAACAGTCGGGCGGACAATGACATTTCATTGTTCGCCCTGACATATATTTCCTCATATACGACAAAGAATATTATCACTCTTTGATAAGGTTCTTCTTTGCCTGAACCTTTATCGGAAGTCCGAAAAGATTTATAAATCCTGCTGAATCACGCTGGTCATAAACCTCGTCCTCGTCAAATGTCGCAATGTCGGAATCATAAAGTGAATACGGCGATGTAACACCCGCATCAATTATGTTGCCTTTGTACAGTTTGAGCTTGACATCTCCCGTTACTGTTTCCTGAGTTGAATCAACAAAAGCCGAAAGAGCCTTACGCAAAGGTGTGTACCACTGACCGAAATATACAAGCTCTGCAAAACGCAGACCTACCTCCTGCTTAAAGTGATAGGTATCTCTGTCAAGTGTAATTTCTTCGAGCTTGTTGTGTGCGGCATAAAGAATTGTTCCGCCGGGCGTTTCATAAACGCCTCTGGATTTCATTCCGACAAGACGGTTTTCCACAAGGTCAACTATACCTATTCCGTTTTCACCGCCCAGCTTGTTCAGCTTCTTTACAAGTTCAACCGAACCGAGCTTTTCGCCGTCAACAGCTACCGGTACGCCTTTTTCAAAGGAAATTGTAACGTATGTGGGCTTGTCGGGAGCCTGTTCGGGAGAAACCCCAAGCTCCAAAAAGCTTTCTTTGTTATACATCGGCTCGTTTGCGGGATCCTCCAGATCCAGTCCTTCGTGCGAAATGTGCCATATATTTTTATCTTTTGAATAATTTGTTTCTCTTGTTATTTTAAGAGGTATGTTGTGCGACTCCGCATACTCTATTTCCTCATCTCTCGATTTAAGGTTCCACTCTCTCCACGGTGCTATTATTTTCATATCGGGAGCAAAAGCCTTTATTGCAAGCTCAAAACGAACTTGATCGTTGCCTTTTCCGGTACATCCGTGACAAATTGCGTCGGCGCCCTCGGCAATCGCTATTTCAACAATTCTTTTAGCAATAATCGGACGTGCAAACGATGTTCCGAGAAGATATTTGCTTTCGTAAACCGCATCGGCTTTTATTGTCGGAAATACATAATCCTCAATAAATTCCTTGTTAAGGTCTTCAATATAGAGCTTTGAGGCTCCTGTTTTCTTTGCCTTTTCTTCAAGACCGTCAAGCTCGGTTCCCTGACCAACATCACCCGAAACTGCAATTACTTCGCAATTGTCATAGTTTTCTTTGAGCCAAGGAATAATAATGGACGTATCAAGTCCGCCCGAATATGCAAGAACAACTTTTTTTATGTCACCCATAATATTTACCTCCGTAAATCGTTTATCTTATGTTTCTATTATACATTGTTTTTGCATTAAATCAAGCAATTTGTGCATAAATATTCAAATTTTAATTTTTTTGGTTATCTAACCATATTATTACATATAAAATAGTAAATATTATACAAATTACATCAAAAATTGATATAATAAATTCTTATCAAATAAGAATTTAACTATCAAAAATTACGGACAAATTATTTTCGGAAGAGTTTTATACATTTATACATTAAAAAATGAATATACTTTGTAAAAAGACCGTCAAAAAAATATATCAATAAGCATAAGTTTATGATATACTCTGTTTTGTAACTTATATTATTCGGAGGTTAATAACAATGAGCAGCTTTAAGGAAATTGACATTTCAACGCTTAACGAAAATTTTTTCAGAAAAATAGGAAAAGAATGGATGCTTATAACCGCAGGCGATAAAGACAAATTCAACACAATGACGGCAAGCTGGGGCGGAATCGGAGTAATTTGGGGTGTAAACGCTTCATTTTGTTTTATACGTCAAAGCCGTTACACGCATCAATTTATAAGCGACAATGATTACTACACGCTGTCATTTTTTGGCGGAAAGATGATGGAGGAGCTTACTTACTGCGGTAAAAATTCGGGACGTGACGTAAACAAAATACAGGAAACGGGACTTTTGCCCGTTTTTGATGAGCAGGCTCCGTATTTTGAGCAAGCCGAACTTGTTTTAATATGTCAAAAAATGTACAGCCAAAGTATGACGCCCGAAAACTTTGCGGATAAAACAATCGTTGACAAAATGTATTCGGACAGTGACTGGCACGATATGTTTATAGGTAAGATAGTAAAGGTAATTGCAAAGGTATGAGAAATGTACTTGTTACAGGCGGTTCAAGGGGTATAGGCTCCGAAACGGTTCGTCTTTTTGCCGAAAACGGCGACAATGTTTATATAAACTTCAACCGTTCGCGCAGTACCGCCGAAAGCCTAAAAAATTCATTGACGGACAAGGGATTTTCCGCAAAAATTATACAAGCGGACGTTTCTGTACCCGATGACGTAAGGAATATGTTCCGACAAATAGAAAATGAAGTCGGAGGTGTTGACGTACTGGTCAACAACGCAGGAATTGCCCAAACAAAGCTGTTTACAGACATAACGGACGATGACTGGAGCAAAATGCTTGCGTCAAATTTAAGCAGTGTTTTTTATTGCTGTCGAGAGGCTTTGCCCTATATGATAAGAAAGCATTTCGGAAGAATAGTAAACATTTCGTCAATGTGGGGACAAGTAGGCGGTTCGTGCGAGGTCCACTATTCTGCGGCAAAGGCGGGCATAATAGGTCTTACCAAAGCTCTTGCAAAAGAAGAGGGACCGAGCGGCATAACAGTAAATTGCATAGCGCCCGGAGTTATACAAACGGATATGACCTCCGAGCTTAGCGAGCAGGATTTAAATATGCTAAAAGACGAAACTCCCACATTAACTCTCGGTACTCCCCTCGACATTGCACGGGCGGTTCTTTTCATTGCGGACAACAGTTCCTCATTCATTACCGGTCAGGTAATCGGAATAAACGGAGGAATTGTTATCTAAACGGTTAAGGGCTCCGGCGCAGAGCCTGCGCAGTTAAGGGCTCTGCCCTTAAAAACCCGCCAAAGGCTCTGCCTTTGGCGCAGTGCCTGCGCCCCCGATTCGCGAAGTCGTTCGCTTCGCTCACTCTTAACTCGAACAATAAATGCTTTGACGCGGCATAAGTTAATATGATTAAAAATGACAGTTAAAGGCTTGAGCGAAACTTTTAACTATGGATACATTAACTTTATTGCGCGCGAACGTACTTTTGGTTCTCAGTACGAGCGAACGGAGTGAGCGACAACGCGAATTGAGGGCGCAGGCACTGCGCATTTTCGCCCGCCTTTTTTAAAAGGCGGCAGGGTCAAGGGACAGCGTCCCTTGTCGCAGTCCGCAGACTGCGAAACTCTTATTACTTCCAAAAGCAGGAGGGGCGAAAAACAGTCCGGTGGA
>CANQBK010000077.1 GCA_947589485.1 uncultured Clostridia bacterium
GTTACTGTTTCGGGCTTGGGTTTTTCTTCCGATTTTGCCGCTACTGTTTCGGACTTCGGCTTTTCTTCCGACTTTGCTGTTACTGTTTCGGACTTCGGCTTTTCCTCCGACTTTGCCGCTACTGTTTCGGGCTTGGGCTTTTCTTCCGACTTTGCCGTTACTGTTTCGGACTTCGGCTTTTCTTCCGACTTTGCCGCTATTGTTTCGGACTTTGGCTTTTCTTCCGACTTTGCTGTTACTGTTTCGGACTTTGGCTTTTCCTCCGACTTTGCCGCTACTGTTTCGGACTTCGGTTTTTCTTCTGACTTTGCCGCTACTGTTTCGGGCTTCGGTTTTTCTTCCGACTTTGCCGTAACCTTTTCGGGCTTGGGGTTTTCTTTCGGCTTTACCTCAATTGTTTTGGACTTAGGTTCCTCAACTATATTCATCTTTTTTTTTTCATTTGTTATTTCTTCTTTAGGCTCCGCCGACACAGGCTTTAACTTACCAAAACGTTTTTCAAATTTTGAAATATTATCGTTCGTTTTAGCAGGTACTTTATAATCATTTGAATTTAAAGCCGGCATAGAGGGCTGAACATTAGTTGTCCTGTTTTTGCCAAAACGTCTTTCGTATGCTGAAAGCTCTCTTTCGGGTTCGGATTTTTCCTGCGCTGTTTCTTTGTTTGTAAGCACTTCTTTTATCTGTTCAATTTCATTATTTTGAGGGACAGAATCTCCCGCAAATACAATTCCCTCCATTATGAGTTTCTTGTTTTTGGGCGTTTGACTTTCCGTCTTTTCGGTCGGTTCCTCTACTGCTGTTTCATCAATTGCAACTTTTTCGGGTTCCTCTATTGCTGTTTCATCAATTGCAATTTTTTCAGGCTCCTTGGTCGGTTCTTCTACTGCCGTTTCATCAATTGCAACTTTTTCGGGTTCCTCGGTCGGTTCCTCTATTGCTGTTTCATTAATTGCAACTTTTTCGGGTTCCTCGGTCGGTTCCTCTATTGCTGTTTCATTAATCGCAACTTTTTCGGGTTCCTCGGTCGGCTCCTCTATTGCTGTTTCATCAATTGCAATTTTTTCGGGTTCCTTGTTCGGTTCCTCTATTGCTGTTTCATCAATTGTAATTTTTTCGGGTTCTTTGTTCGGTTCCTCTATTGCTGTTTCATCAATTGTAATTTTTTCGGGTTCCTTGTTCGGTTCCTCTATTGCTGTTTCATCAATTGCAATTTTTTCGGGTTCTTCGGTCGGTTCTTCTATTGCTGTTTCATCAATTGTAATTTTTTCGGGTTCTCCCGTCGGCTCTCCGATTACTGCATCATCAATTGATATTTTTTCTGTTTCCTTGACCGGTTCCTCTACTGCGGTTTTATCGTTTACCTTGTCAGAGAAAACAACAGGTTCCGAACTGCCCGAAACTGAAGGCTCACTTTTGTTTGATTTTGGCTCGTCAGCCTTGTCACTATTTTTATCCTCATCATTTGAGTCAGATAATTTATTTTTTGATTTACGATAATTCAGCGCAACAATTATTACAGATGTAAGAAATATTATCGCTATCACGGAAGACGCCATAAGATAAATATAGCGAATATCCAAATTATTTATAGTTAAAGTTTCCTCTTTCGGAGCAGACGATTCTACAACCGGTTTAACCGTTTCAAAATCAACGCTGTTCATTATATTTGTGAGCAATTTTTTTTGATTGTCGGAAATTTTACCGCTGTATGACTGAAAAGTAATTACGATTTTTGTACCGTCAACAATTGTATATTCCTGTATTCCTACAATTTTGGTATTGCTTGAATCGTAACGAGTATCAAGCGTAAGGAACATAACATCGTCAAACTTTGTTTTTGAACAGCCCGTATATATATTTTGACTTAAAAGATTGTCTATGACATTTTGAACCTCATCGTCTGAAAGAGATGTCAAATCGCCGATAGTTTTGGTATTTTCATTTTTAACAAGCTGTACGGTAATATCGTAACTAAAATCCTTTGCGCTTGCCTTAATGTATGTATCGGTCGATTTAAAGCTTTCCGAAACGTCCTCTTTGGTCAGCTTACAGGCTTTCAATGCAGGGTCATCTTTTGATATATCTCTTGTGAGTATATACATATTATTCGGCATATCAATATTCATTTTTACAGCGTTGAGCTTGTAGCTCTTATAATCTATACCGGATAAGTCAATATCCTGAGATGATTCGGGGTTTGAACTTTCGGATTCGGTATTTTCCGAATTTGTTGTTTCGTCCTCGGATTTTTCCGACGTATCGGAAGATGCGCTTTCGTCCTCCGACTTTTCCAACGTATCGGAAGATGCGCTTTCGTCCTCCGACTTTTCCGATGTATCGGAAGATGTACTTTCGTCCTCTGACTTTTTCGACGTATCGGAAGATGTGCTTTCGTCCTCGGATTTTTCCGAGTCTTGGCTTTCATTATCCGATACCTTTTTATTATTTTCGTCTGCGGAATCAACACTTTGTTCCGAAGATACGTTGGCTTGACTGCTGCTATTTGTTTCGGCAAAAACCGGTAAAGAAAAAGAAAGCGCAATAAATGCCGCAGCAATCAAAGCAGTAAATTTATTCATCTTAATAGCCTCCTCATACCACAAATACAAAGGTCTATATCGGTGATTAGCAAACACACAATATCAATTTTCAGTTAAGACAATATATAATTTATTATACTGTAACACCAACAAAATTACAAGTATTTATCATTGACAGTTTCAAAAAATGTGTAATTGTGTAATTCCGTATATTTAATGTCCGACTTTTTATATGTGTTTTTATGGGTGTATTGAAATCAACATTAATTTGGAATATAATAAAAAAGTACCTCATACTAAATTTATATGAAATACAGCAAATTGAGTGTTAAGGGCTCCGGCGCAGTTAAGGGCTCCGCCCTTAAAAACCCGCCAAAGGCTCCGCCTTTGGAATCCGCAAGCCTTTGAAAAGGCTTGACCGAAACTTTTAATTTGGGTACATAAACTTATGCCGCGCGATTGTACCTATCGCTTGCAGTACGAGCGAGTGGAACGAGCGACAACGCGAATCGCCTGCGCCGGCTCGGCGCCGCGAATCGACAGCGCAGGCACTGCGCCGCAAATTGACAGTGCAGGCACCGCACCCGCTAAATTTAAAACAGAAAGGATCCTAAAATATGGAAAACAACATAAATAGATTTTTTGAGTTTGTTAACGGAAAGACAGTTGCATTTTGCGGAATAGGCGAAAGCAATTTACCTCTTATAAAGCTCTTTAAAAAATATGGAGCAAAAGTTATCGCGTGTGACAAACGTGAACGCACGGAACTCGGAATAAACGGGGATAGGGCGGTCGAATACGGTGCAGAACTGAAATTAGGCAGTGATTATCTTAAAGATTTGAATGCCGATATAATTTTCCGTACACCCGGCATGAAATATTATATGCCGGAACTGGTTCAAGCACGCAAAAACGGCACGGCCGTTACAGGAGAAATAGAACTTTTCTTTGACCTTTGTCCGTGTAAAATAATCGCCGTAACCGGAAGCGACGGCAAAACAACCACTACAACTATTATTTCTGAATTTTTAAAGGCTGAAGGATATAATATACACATCGGAGGAAATATCGGCCGTCCCCTTTTGCCGGAAATAGAAACAATATCTCCTAATGATATTGCGGTTGTCGAATTGTCGAGTTTTCAACTTATTTCAATGAGAAAAAGCCCCGACATTGCAGTGGTAACAAATGTTGCTCCAAATCATCTTGACATACATAAAGATATGCAGGAATATACAGACTCGAAAAAAAATATAATCTTGCACCAAAATGCTTTCGGCCGCGCTATACTTAATTTTGACAATGAGATTTCAAAGTCATTTGAGGAATACGCAAGAGGCAGAGTCTATATGTTTTCACGCCAAAGCTCTGTAAACAACGGTGCTTATGTTCGTGACGACGGTACAATTGTAATGAACGACTACGGCAATGAAACAGAAATTATGAATGTGCGGGACATAAAAATACCCGGTCTGCACAACATTGAAAATTATCTTGCCGCAATAACAGCCGTTTGGGGTATGGTAAGTCCTAAAACAATAAAAAATACGGCACGGAACTTTGGCGGAGTTGAACACCGAGCCGAATTTGTGCGTGAGCTTGACGGAGTAAAATATTATAACGACGCTATCGGAACCAGCCCTACAAGAACCGTAAAAGGAACCCTTTCTTTGTATAATCGAAAAATTATACTTATATCGGGCGGATATGACAAAAAAATACCCTATGACGAAATGGGAACCGTTGTACCCGAAAAGGTAAAGTTACTTATACTTATGGGGGCAACAGCCAATAAAATTGAAGCGGCAGTCAAAGCGGCGCCGACTTATAAAGAGGGAAATCCCGTCATTATACACGTCTCAAATATGGAAGAGGCTGTACAGACCGCAAGAGAAAATGCCGTAGATGGAGATATTGTATCTATGTCACCGGCAAGCGCCAGCTTTGATATGTATGAAAACTTTGCGGAAAAGGGACTTCATTTTAAACGGTTGGTAAATGAGCTTAAATAATCTTCCCGCCTCCGTTTTCTTAATTCGTCTGCTTAAAAAGCGGCTCAATAAAAATATTATTTTAACGGGAGAATACAATGAAAGAAATACTTAACAAAATGTGCATTGATAAAGGAATGTCGGGTTTTGAATCCCAAATGTACGACACAATTAAAGAACTTTTAGGTGATATAGCCGAAGTAAAACAATACGATAACGGAAATATAATTGCACAAATGGGCAACAAAAATGCCGATAAACATATTATGCTTGACGCACATATCGACCGTATAGGTCTTATTGCATCGTATATAAACGATGAGGGCTTTATAAAGGCTGAACCGGTGGGAGGTATGGATATTCGTGCTCTTCCCGGCAGTGCTGTAAAAATATTGGGCAAGGAAACCGTTTTGGGTATAATATGCACAATGCCTCCGCACCTTTCAAGCGGCGACAAGGAACTGTCTAATGATAAAATATGGATAGACACGGGGCTGGCACCCGAAAAAGTAAAATCTCTTGTATCACTTGGCGACAGTATTATTGTATATAGCCAAATGAGAGAATTGCTTAACAACAACATTACGGTATCCGCACTTGATAACCGTGCGGGTTGTACCGTACTTGTACGATGTGCGCAAATTTTGAAAGACAAAAAAATACCGTGCCGCCTTTCACTTGTGTTTTCTGCTCAAGAAGAAACAGGTGAACTTGGAGCTTCCGCCGCCGCATTTCTTCTTGAACCCGATGAGGCAATTGCCGTTGACGTAAACTTTGCAAGTCAAGACGGAGTACCGCCGCAAAAAAGCGGAAGTATAGGCTGCGGAGGAATAATCAGCATTTCGCCTATTGTTTCAAAAGCCGTAACCGATAAAATTATAAATATATCAGAACGTCTCGGAATGAACTGCGAATATGAAGTCACAGGAGGAGCTACGGGTACAAACGCCGACAGAATAGCATCGTCACGGGGCGGTATCCCCACGGGAGTTATATCAATTCCCGAAAAAAATATGCACACTCAGGTTGAAATCGTTTCTCTTGACGATATGGAAAAAATAGCCGAATTGCTTTCAATATATGTATCGGAGGGAGGCATAGAAAATGCTTAACTATAATCTTTTAAAAGAACTTTGTCTTGCCGATTCTGTTTCAGGCGACGAAAAAGAAGTACAAGATATTATTTTAAGAGAAATCTCGCCCTATATAAGCACGTTTAAGATAGATAATATGGGAAACATCATCGCTTTCAAGAACGGTAAAAAGCCGTCGAACAAAAAGCTGCTTTTGTCGGCACATATAGACGAAGTGGGATTTATTGTAACAGACATACTCGATAACGGAAACTTAAAGTTTACAAGTATTGGCGGTATAAATAAATCGGCGGCATTTGCAAAACAGGTTAAAGTCGGCAAAAATAAACTGTTCGGCGTTGTTGACGCCCAACCCGTACATACTTTAAAGCCTGACGAAAAGGGAAAAAATCCTCCCATAGAATCACTTCAAATAGATATTGGAGCAAAAAACAAAGAGGAAGCTCAAAAATATGTTTCGCTCGGCGACAGTATAGTTTTTGATTCTCCCTATGAAAACAAGGACGGACGAATCATATCAAAGGCACTTGATGACAGAATAGGCTGTCTTATTCTTATAGAAATGATAAAACAACCGCTGCCATACGATATGTGTTTCGGCTTTTTTGTACAGGAAGAAATAGGTCTTAGGGGAGCAAAAACAGCATCATATTCTATTGCACCCGACAGCGCAATTGTAGTGGAAGCAACAACGGCAGCGGATTTGCCGTTTTCGGACAACGAAAAAAGGGTGTGTCTTGTCGGAGGCGGCGCCGTAGTATCGTTTATGGACAGGTCAACTATATATGACAAGGAATATTACAGATTCGCAATGCAGGCGGCACAGGAAAACGGAGTAAAGGCTCAAACAAAAACAATGATAGCGGGAGGAAACGATGCAGGAGCAATACACTGCTCACGAAACGGAGTGCGTACAATTGCGGTATCCGTTCCGTGCCGCTATCTTCATTCTTCAAGCAGCCTTATATATACAGATGATGCAGAGGCTGTATATACGGTTGTAAATGCAACTGCGGAGAAAATTTTGCAAAATGATTAAATATGTTGACGAACCGCTTATAAACGATTTGAAATATATGTGTGTTTCACCAAACATATATGCGTGCCGTATAGAATGTCTTTTTGACAGCTACGGATTAAATTTTGACAATATACAATTTTGGATACAGTACAATAACGGTGCGCCATGCTCGGCAATATCGAAATCGGGTGCGGACGCAACCGTTTTGTTAACCGAAAAAAGCGATATTTCCGAAATCGCCTCTTTTTTGAACATAATAGGCTTTGGAAGTGTTTTGTCGGAAAAAATGATTTTTGACGATATACCGTACAATGAAGGAATTACTATGTCGCTCTGCGAAATTCAAACAAATACAGCGCCCCTCACGGAAAATTACAAAATTATATATTACCCCGATTTAAACGAAGTGTACAGATTTTTATGCCGCTGCCGTAAAATCGGATTTGACGTACCACAATATGAGGATTTTATTCTTGACGTGTCACATAGGCTGCGCCACGGTACGGCAAAATGTGCAGCCGTCAGTAATGGGGAAAAATATATTTCGTTCGCAATGACTGTCGCGCAGTCTGAGAGTTGTGCAACCATAGGCGCAGTTGCAACCGAAAAGGAATACCGACGAATGGGCATAGGCTCAATGTGTGTAAGAGCATTGTGCCGCAGTCTTGGAGAACGTAAAATATTTATTATGCGGGATAAAAGCAAAAACGAAAAATTTTACGGAAAGCTCGGATTTGAAAATACGGGTAAATTTTATGTTCACATAAAACCATAATAAAAATGCCCAAACAGAAAGTAAAAGGTTAACAAACACATATTTAGTTGAAAGGAAAAAGGAAAGCTATGAACACGCCGTTTTACAATATTGACCCAAAAATTCTTTCGGCATCGGAAGAGGCAATGAAAATGTGCCGTCAGTATCTTGACAGAACCGACGAAATTACCGAATACAACCAGTTAAAAATGCTTCGTGCGTTTCAAAATGCCCGTGTCAGCGAAAGTTGTTTTGCAGCCTCAACGGGATACGGTTACGGTGATAAAGGACGGGAAACTCTTGACAAAATTTTTGCGGAGGTACTTGACACCGAGGACGCCTTGGTTCGTCACAACTTTGCAAGCGGAACACATACGCTTACAGTCGCTCTTTTTGGAGTTCTGCGTCCGGGAGATACCGTAATTTCCGCAACGGGAATACCTTATGATACCCTGCGCAGCGTTATCGGCATAAGCGGCAGCGGCAACGGCTCACTTAAAGAGTTCGGCATAAAATACGAACAAACGGACTTACTTGATAACGGCAAAGTCGATATTGAAACCCTAAAGAAAAAAATCAAGCCCGACACCAAAATGGTATATATTCAGCGTTCAAGAGGTTATTCTCTGCGCCCTACGCTTACCTGCACGGAAATAAAAGAAATAGCCGACCTTGCCCATAGTATTGCTCCGAACTGTATTGTAATGCTTGACAATTGCTACGGGGAATTTACGGAAATAACGTCGCCCGGAAAAGCAGGAGTTGATTTAATGGCAGGCTCGCTTATTAAGAATCCCGGCGGAGGCATTGCTCCAACGGGCGGATATATAGCGGGACGGCGTGACCTTGTGGAAGCATGTTCTTACAGACTGACCACCCCCGGAACGGGTAAGGAAATCGGCTGTACCTTGGGGAACAACCGTGAATTGTTTATGGGCGCTTTCAACGCTCCGCACATTACGGGAGAGGCACTAAAAACGGCAATATTCACTTCAGCTTTGTACGAGCTTCTCGGATTTGAAGTAACGCCAAGGTACAATGAGGTAAGAGCGGACATTATTCAAGCGATACTTCTCGGCAGCGAGCAGCGTCTTATAAATTTCTGTGAGGGTATACAAAAAGCCTCTCCTATCGACTCATTTGTAACGCCCGAACCGTGGGATATGCCGGGATACGACTGCAAGGTAATAATGGCGGCAGGAGCATTTACACTCGGCTCATCAATTGAGATTTCCGCAGACGCACCTCTGCGTGAACCCTATGCAGTGTGGATGCAGGGCGCACTTAATTTTCATACGGGCAAACTTGCGGCTCAGCTTGCGGCTTCAAATATTTTATAATTATTCTTCATTATTCTTTGGGAGCTGTGTACAATAAATAACGAAAAAGAAATATTGAAAACAAAAAAAAATCTTCTGCAAAGCATTAATTGTGTTTCTTTTACCTGTATAATGATTTTTACATTAAGTATTTCATTTGAAACGCTGACGGCATACATCAACGCAAAAAACAGCCTGCCTCTTTATATGGTGATGCTCTCATTAACATCTGTTGTTTCTATGCTTGTACCGTCATTTATATGCACAAAGGTGCTTTGTAAAAACAGCATTAAAAATTTTCGGCAAAAGCACAAGCCCGATACGGTCGGCTGTTTTGTCACTGTTATGTTCGGGTTTGGATGTTGCAGTATTTTAAATTTTGCAAGAGGGATTATGTGCTCATTACTCGGTTGGTCCGATAATTCATCAGGCAATTATTTTGGAACGGAATTTTCCGTACTTCCGCTGACCGTATTATCTCTTGCGGTTGTCCCCGCATTATGTGAGGAATTTACATTCAGAGGGAATATTTTCGGAATACTCTCAAACTACGGTGAAATGTTTGCGGCAATTGTTTCTTCATTGTTTTTCGGACTGCTTCATTCGTCCTTTTCAGCCGCCATTTTCGCATTTTTCTGCGGTATTATTTTAAGCCTTGTAAGAAAGGAAAGCGGACGGCTTGCACCGTCAATTGCTGTGCATATTTTAAACAACCTGCTTGCATTGAGCGTAAATACAGCCGCACAATTTTTATCAAAAGAAACATATATTAATTTTCTTTTTGTTGTTTTGATAATATCAATTATAATGACAATCGTATCCACATTCATTTTAAAAAGGCGAAAAAAAGATTTGTTTAATTTTAAAGAAACGGATTGTAAAATCGGCATAAAAACAACGGTATCACTTCTTTGCCGCAGTCCGTTATTTATTGTTTTTGTTTTTATTACATTAATCCGAAATCTTCTTTGAGTTGGAGATAATTTATGACAAAAGATGAAATCCTTATGAAAGCGGCAATTGAACAAGCAAAAAAGGCGTACAAAATAAAAGAAGCGCCTATCGGCGCTGTTGTAACTAAAGACGGCGAAATAGTAGGTACGGGATACAATCGCCGTGAAACGGGAAAAAACGCATTGTACCACGCCGAAATAGCGGCAATTGACGATGCCTGCAAAAGGCTTGGCGGTTGGAGGCTATGGCAATGCGAGCTTTATGTAACGCTTGAACCTTGTCCAATGTGTGCCGGAGCAATAATCAATTCACGCATAAAGAGAGTTATATTTGGAGCATACGATATGAAAGCAGGCTCCTGCGGCTCTATAATAAACCTGTTTGATTTGCCCTACAACCACAAACCCGAATACAAAGGCGGTATACTGCAAGATGAATGTTCCGACTTACTTTCGTCTTTTTTCCGAGAATTAAGGAAAAAAAATAAGTTAATGACAGTTTAAGGGCTCCGCCCTTAAAAACCCGCCAAAGGCTCCGGCGCAGTGCCTGCGCTCCCGATTCGCGAAGTCGTTCGCTCCGCTCACTCTTAACTCGAACAATAAACGCCTTGACGCGGCGTAAACTAAATGGTAACAACACTTATGCCGCGCGAATATACTTATCGTTCGCAGTAAGAGCGAACGAAGTGAGCGACAACGCGAATTGCCCGCGCCGGCTCGGCGCGTTTTCGCCCGCCTTTTTCAAAAGGCGGCAGGGTCAAGGGACAGCGTCCCTTGTCGCAGTCCGCAGACTGCGAAACTCTTATTACTTCAAAAAAGC
>CANQBK010000078.1 GCA_947589485.1 uncultured Clostridia bacterium
CGCATTGATAATACTTTCCGCTCTGTTTAAACTCAAATCCCATATACGATTTCAAAAATTCGATTATGTCTGCATTTTCGGCTCTATCGAGCTGTTCGGGTGTAACCTTTTTGTATTCCATATTACCTGTCCTTTCTGTTTTGGGCAAAAAAATAGCAAGCAAAGCATTTTTGCTTTACTTGCTAAATATTATCAATATTTAATTTTTGTTAAAGAAGCATACTGTCAATATTCCGTCTGCTGTATATAAATCTTCTGACCTCCATAATATCATCAATTACAACATAAAACACATAATAGTTTCCAACCTGTATTCTGTAATATGGATATTTACGTTGATGAACGGAATGATATGGTTCAAATGATAATGGAAATTTTAAACGCTCTTGTATAGCCTTTTCAGTGTCATTAATTAACTTTATTGCACTTTGAGGATTTTGTAAAACGTTTGATATATACATTACAGCCTGCTCTAAATCAGAATAAAACAATGGTAAATATCGGAGTTTATAAATTTTATTCATTTATTTTGCTCCTTATTTTTGAGAATAATTCATCATGCAACATTCTTTCTTTTGTGCTTTCAGCCTGAATGTCAGCTTCATCGAGTCTGAATTCAATTTGATCAATAAGCCTTGAATATTCCTCAATACTTAAAAGAACCATTTTTCCGTAACCGTTTTTGGTCAGATATACAGGCTGCCCCGAACTCACTTCCTTTTCAAGCTCTGTAAAATTGTTTCTTAAATCTGATACCGGTCTAATTTGTATCATATCACCACCGCCTTTCTATCATAATTCTATCATAATTATGATAGAATATCAAGCACTTTATTGTTTTTTGTTCGGAAATTCAAAGACTATTTTCCCTTGTTTTTTATCCACAACAAGGTACGCATCAAATTCTTTGCCGGACTTACTTTTTAACCCTTTAATAAGGGTAGTTTTACCTTTTTCAATAAGCCGTCTTGCCTGTACGTCCGAAATACTCTTTCCGCATATTTCAGACGGTACAAAAAACTTGCAGCCATTATCTTTTTTACCCGAACAAAAATAACCAAATTTACCTTTAATTACTCTTGCACCGCAAAAGGGACAAACCTGATTATCAGTTTTATCGGAATATACGCTTAATCCAAAAAAGCACGAATATCCTGGTGAAACAAAGAAGCTTGCAATGAAAATGTATTATTTCGGAGTAAGTGGGAGAGGCGTGGGCAAAATTTTAGGAGTGAATAAAGCTAATGTCTATAACCGGATAAAAAAATTAAATCCTGATGTTGAAAACTTGCCGTCGGAACGCGAGTTAGATGAACTTTATTGGTTTGTAGGCAAAAAAGTGCAAAGAGCTTGAAATTCGCTTAATCTATAAAATTAAAGACCTCCTGTACGGAACTTACAGTCCCACTATTTTTGAAAAGATATTCTTTTTCCTGTTTATGTGTGCTATAATCAAATTGCCGTTTATAATATCAGCTTATAGGCAACTTAAAGGACTTTCGTTAATGTCACATTGAACCGGATTGGCTTCTGATGTATCAGCTACACGATGATGTGCTGATACTGACAGCAAACGCAACCGGTACACATTCGGATTTGTTCGGAAAATAATCGTTTACAAAGTACTAATGGAGGCAATATACAATGTCACACAGCAAACATACAAAACGACAATATTCTTTATATATTGAAAAATGGGATAAATCAGCAAAAAAATATATTAATACCTGTAAAATATGTGGCTGTAAAGGGTATAGCCCTGTGATTGAGTGCGAAAATTTTTGTGCTAACCGGGAGAATAAGGCTATTTTTGACGAACTTTCTAAGACTCTTAGCAAACTCGAGTTAGATGAATTAGGCAGATGTCAGTATTGTGCTAAAATTATGGATAAGCATTTAGATTGATTAGTATTTAATTATAAAAAGACATATTATAAATTTGTGCAGACAGTGTTTGCACAAATTGAGTTTTTGATTATTTGTACAACAGGCTGTTGCACAAATCTTGTCTAAATTGGACTTGAAGTCCCATTTGTTTTTGAAAAGATATGGTTTTTTGTGCTTTTGTGTGCTATAATCAATTCAATGAAAATACGAATGATTTCGGCTCGAATCATAGAAGAAGGTGGAAAAAGTTATGGGCTTTCAATCTACATTGTTTATAATTACTCCGGATGAATTGGAATTATTGCTTAAACCGTTTACCATTTTTATAGGAAACACAAGGGTACCAAGAAATTATAATTGTTCACCTAATAAAGAGTTTGTTGAAAAGTATGCGAAATTATATCAAAATCTGTGTTTGGGAGAGATGATAGACCCCCATAAAGATTGGAAAATGCTTAGCTATTATAATATAACTACGGATATATCTTCACTTCAATGGCAAGACATAGATCCTTGTAAAACCAAAGATAGTAACACTCTCTATAAGCAATTTGATGGTACATCGAGAGGATATGCACCATATTTCTCTCCATTTGCTTTTTCAGCTTATATGGAAAACAATAGAATAACTGTAAGCACTCAAAGTTCCTGGTTGTTTACATATGCCGCCGAAATAATGGGATATCAGTTATATTTTCCAAAATTCAGCAAGTCGGAAGCCGAATACACTGGAATGGCAAGCGAAAAAGAATGGGAATCTTATGCTGATTACAAAATGTTTAAAGATTCTATCAATAAAATGACTACTGCTTTAAAATTTAGCCTTGATGGGATTGAAAAGAAAACTCAGATCAGAGTTAGTAAAGAAGCCTTGAATATGATTTCTGCCTTTTACTGTATAAAGAGTAGAAATATAAATATTCTGTAATACGTTGAAATTAGTTTTGTTTTTCTCAATAACCACATCTTTTCTGACTGCTTCGGCAGTCAGTTTTTTCGTTACACAATAAAATAAACAGAGGTGTTTTAACATCCTCTGCTTAAAAATAAATATTCTGTTATTTGTGTCTTTTGGTTTTTGGTTATCTACCAATATCTGATATTGGCCGGAAATTCATTCCATCAATACAGTTATTGTACATAAAGTCTTTTAGTTCCGTCTTTTCCCCGGTTTCGTAAAAGCATATCAGCATTTTGTAAAAATCCGGATGATATTTTATTGGTATTGAAAATACACCAATACCATTTTGAATCATTACTTTGTTAGCCATCAAAGTAGATAATCGTTTATTGCCATCATAAAAGAATTGACCTCTGGCACAAAACAGAAATATTTCCAACGCCTCATCCATTGGATTTTCTATTTTTTGAATCTGTTTGAGGTTTTCTACTATACTTTTTTCGTCTGGCATTTCCGGTGTCCAATCTGTTCCGCCTATATAAACATCCTGCCATCTGATACTTCCCGAATTAGACACAGTGAATTTTCCCAGATGTCCGTGTAGTGTTTTCATAAAATCGAGTGTAATAGGCTCGGAAATGTTATCAAGGAGATATTGCCAGGCGTGTTTCAAATCATTTACGGCATTAATCTCATCAATGGTGTATCCTGCCACAGACATTCCTTCGCAGATTACCTGAGTATCCGGGTAGGTAACAGCTATACCTTCAAGATTAGCACTTTTCCAAATTGAATCAATCAGATTACGCTTCGCCCATAAAACATTCTCCTGAACACTCATAGAAAATTTTGGCTTGTATATTAAATCATTCATATTCACACCTACCTTTGATAATTATACTATATTATGATATTTCGGTCAATTAATCTTTTCTAAATTTATCTGTTTTTTGCTTTTTGACGTATTGTCCTGTAAAACTACCTTGTTTAACATTCGATCAAATCTTTTCTTTTTTACCGTTACATTCATATCCACTCCGACTTCAAAAATTTCTTTCAAATCTTCTCAAGCTCATACTTGTCAATCTCCTTACTCGTAATTTTATTCTATGCTGTCAAACTCAGTTTCGGGGAAGTCCGTAAAATCATTATTGTCCTGTTCATCTGATTTTATCTATACGTCGTTGCTCGGGTCTGTTTAGCAAGCTCAAGTTTAACCTCATACTCTTGCCTGCTCAAGTATCTTTCGATAGCCTGCAAGAAGCTCCAAAAGGCTTTCGGAGTAAGCGGTATTACATCAGAGGACCCGTTGCCGGTGTGTCTGCGTATTGTTTTTGAAAACTCAACAAACCTCTTCTTTCCGTTGTCAATAAGTCTGATATTGCCGATTAGAAGGCAATAGCCAATTACAATCTACACATCGGCTATCTGCCTTTTATTGCCCTCTGTTTTTGTTATTGATAGAAACGCTATTGACCTGATAATGTATTTTTTCCGTACATTTCAAATTCCTCCGATGTACCGTTAAATACATTCATATCAATATATTTTTCTTCTCCGTTATATCCGTCGAGTATTTGTCAGTTGGTATATTGCCAAAACTTCCGGGAAATATCGTCGTTCGGCTTTGAAAAGATATTCCGAATCCATAAGTCGCAATCGGAAAAATCCTGCCCTATCAAGTCCGAATAGGATTTTTCGGTCGCATAAATAATCGGTTTCATCGAAAAGGCATCCTTAATCATATCGACGCATATCCGCAATTCATACTTTACCTGCGATAGCCGTTCCTGTGAAAGGCTTTTAAACTCTCCGTAATATTCGATGTCAATTACAGGTGGAAGCATTCCGTCATAGGAATGGACTGCATTGCAAAAATTTTCCGCCTGCGTTTTGCCCGAAGATTCAAAGCTGAAGAAATGATAAGCGCCTACTCGCAGATTTGTGTTAATGGCATTCTTATAATTCTCCGCAATATACGGGTCTGTATGTGAAGACCCCTCGGTTGCCTTGATAAAAGCGAATTGAATTTGTTGTGACGCAAGTGTTTCCCAATAAATTTCACCCTGATAAGAAGAAACGTCAACACCCCGTACCGGATAATCCGAATGTTTCGGATTGTTGAATTTCAAAACGCCGAAGAAGAAAAGTAAGAATATAATTGCGGCTGAAACAGCAATCATACAAAGAGATATAACAACAATCCGTTTCTTTTTTCGGGAAAGTTTAAAGGCCATAATTTATCCTCCTGCCGATTATCATACATTTTTATTATATTACGGAAATATAAGAAAATCAAATTTTGCCGATACTGTCGGTTTGGTTTCTGTACAATTTTTCGGCTTGACAGACGGTGTTTTTATACTTTTATCGGAAATATAAATTTATATATGTCGGCGTAAACGAAAAAATCCCCTTTTTGTCCTGTCGGAAACTATTGTTGTTTCCATTCGGACATAAAGGGGATTTTATATCAAAAATAATGGTTTTAATCGTCAAGCGTTTTAAATGCCTGTTCCAAATCGTAAATAATATCGTCTATATGTTCGGTACCTATTGAAAGTCTGACGGTACTTTGCGTTATGCCTTGGTCGGCAAGTTCTTCTTCGGTAAGCTGCGAGTGTGTCGTGGTGGCAGGATGAATAACAAGGGATTTTACATCGGCAACATTTGCAAGAAGTGAGAATATTTTCAGATTGTCAATAAATTTATGTGCCTCGGCTTGTCCTCCTTTAATTTCAAAGGTGAATATGCTTGCTCCGCCGTTCGGGAAATATTTTTCGTAAAGTGAATGGTCGGGATGTGTCGGGATAGAAGGGTGATTTACTTTTGTTACATACTTGCTTTTGGATAAATATTCGACAACCTTTTTTGTGTTTTCCGCATGTCTTTCAATTCTTAGCGAAAGTGTTTCCGTACCCTGAAGAAGAAGGAAAGCCGCAAACGGCGATATTGTCGCACCCTCGTCACGAAGAAGAACCGCTCTTATGTATGTTACAAAAGCAGCCTCACCAACGGCATCAACAAAGGAAATTCCGTGGTAGCTTGGGTTCGGTTCGGCTATGGGAGCATATTTTCCGCTTGCTTTCCAGTCGAACTTTCCGCTGTCAACTATAATTCCTCCCAGCGTTGTTCCGTGACCGCCTATAAATTTTGTTGCCGAATGTACAACTATGTCGGCACCGTGTTCTATCGGGCGGATAAGGTATGGCGTACCGAATGTATTATCGACAACAACAGGCAGTCCGTGCTTGTGCGCTATTTCCGCAACAGCATCTATATCGGGAATATCACTGTTTGGATTTCCCAAAGTTTCTATATATATTGCTTTTGTATTATCTTGAATCGCGTTTTCGATCTCTTCAAGGTTATGAATATCGACAAACGTAGTTTTAACACCAAACTGCGAAAGAGTGTGTGCAAGCAGATTGTAGCTTCCGCCGTAGATTGTTTTTTGGGCTACAATGTGGTCACCCGCCTGAGCAAGAGCCTGAATAGTGTATGTGATGGCGGCGGCACCTGAAGCCACGGCAAGTGCTGCAACGCCTCCCTCAAGAGCGGCTATCCTTTTTTCCAAAACATCTTGTGTTGAATTTGTAAGTCTGCCGTATATGTTGCCCGAATCTCTTAATCCAAAACGGTCGGCGGCGTGTTGAGAATTGTGGAATACATAAGATGTAGTCGCATAAATCGGTACGGCTCTCGAATCGGTTGCCGGATCTGCCTGTTCCTGTCCAACGTGAAGCTGTAATGTTTCAAATTTATATTTGTTATTGCTCAATGTAAAAACCTCTTTCCAAAAATAGATTTAAGAATTAATATTTTTTCGGCATACAATTACCTGAATTTTAAATTTGTGTAAAATAAATGGGAGCTACATACAAATGCACATTCGTCCGTTCCTAAAATTATGTCTTAATATTTTGATTATCATATCAAATGTGCCTCCTTATATTATTTAATTAATACCTATGTAATAAGTATGTATTAAGTATACCAAATAAAACCTATTTTGTCAATAGGAATTTTAGGATTTATTTTTATAATTTGACCGCTTTTTGCTTTTTTGAAAAGTTTTTATTGTTTTTATATTTTCCATAGACTATAATATAATTGTAATTATATGTTAAAAAAGGAGGATAGGAAAATGAGAAAATCAACTGTGTTCCTTACCATCGCATTTGTGTTTCTTGTCGGAATAATAATAGGCTTTATATTTTCTCCGGTAAAATACGGAATATCAAATAACAAAATCGGAAGCGAAAATAATATAGGTTTACCGAGGTCAAAGAAATGTAAGAAAAAAGGAAACAATAAAAATAAGGAGAATTAAATATATGGATTGGACTGAAGTTATTGCCGAAATTGATGCACGGGACATAGAATCCGCTGAAAATATCGCTCAAATGACAGTGCCTTACGGGATTTATACGGAGGATTATTCAAACCTTGAACAGGAAGTTCTTGAGATAGCGAAAATCGACCTTATAGACGAGGAGCTTTTGAAAAAGGACAGGACAAAGGGAAAAATACATATTTATATAAGTCCAAAGGAAAATCCCTCCGAGGCAGTTTCATTTCTGAAAGAACGCTTTAACGCCGAAAACATCAAATACAGTATCTCGGTAAATGACAAGTGCGATGTTGAGAGTTGTCTTGAAAACTGGAAAAAATATTTTTCTCCGATAAAGGTTGGCAAAAAAATTCTTATACGTCCGGTTTGGCGAGATGATTTTGACGCCGGTGACAGAAAGGTTCTTAATATTGACCCCGGACTTGCGTTTGGTACAGGAACGCACGAAACGACTCGGCTTTGCCTTGAAGCACTTGAAAAATATGTACACGATGGTACGGCTATGCTCGATGTTGGGTGCGGCAGCGGTATTCTGTCTGTGGCGGGACTTATTTTAGGTGCTAAATCGGCTGTGGGTATTGATATTGACGCTCTTGCTGTAAAAGCATCACTGCAAAATGCCCGATTAAACGGTGTTGATGACCGTTATACGGCTGTTCAGGGAAACCTTGCAGATAAAGTCAGCGGAACATTTGACGTAATAACCGCAAATATTGTTGCAGACGCCGTTATTATGCTTTCAAAGGATATAGAAAAGCTGATGGACGAAAACACGGTTTATATAATGAGCGGAATAGTTGACAGCCGTCTTGACGATGTTATATCCTCGTTGCCCGAATCTCTTAAAATTATTGAGCAAAGTGAGGAAAAGGGCTGGATATGTCTTACAGCTATGAAAAAGAGCTGAAAGTACAGAAATAATTCTTTTTGGGAATTATATGAAATTACTGCGTGTTAAAATATCTGTGTAGATTTAATATCGGAGGTTTTCTGTATGAAAAATAAAAAAAACACATCTAATCTTATTTTTTCGGCGTTTTTGGTTATTGCATATATTATATGCACATTTTTCTTTGTGGGGCTTATAAAAAGCTCTACGGCTTTAAGCGAAACAGTGAAGTCTTTATTGGTAACTGCCGTATTTGTTATTTTCGGTTTAATACTTTTCTATGCGACAAGAGTGGGGGACGGCAAACAGATAAGGCGTTTTTCGCTTTCGACGCTTATAATAATGGATTTGCCCGCAATTTATATAATTCTTGCGTCGGTTGCATCAGGACTTCCGTTTTCGACGGAAATAGCAAGCTGTCCCGAAGTTGTATATTTTGCAGGTGTCGCACTCGGTTACGGTATACCGTATACTTTCCTCAGCGGTTACGAGATAGATATTCCCGAAGAGGATAAGGACGAAATTTCCGTTAAAGATGCGGAAAAGATTTATAACGAAGAAGACGATAATAACGGTGAAGCTTCCGAGAATGAGGGAACAGAAAACGAGCTTGATGAGCTTGAAAAAATGGTTGAAAACGATACATTGGAAAACGATGACATTGAAAATGACGTTAATAATGATGAGGAATAATTGGCAACATTAGGTGATATGTTTATTGTCCGTATTTCTTAGAATATTTAAGCAAAATTAAAAATGGCTGTATTTGTATTACGGCTAAAAAGTTGAAAATGTGGGAATAATTCTTTTTTAGAATTATATATAATTACTGTATGTTAAAATATCTGTGCGGATTTTATATAGGAAATCTTATGTATATCCGCTTTCATCGGAAACAGCGAGTTGTACCGCAATTTTATGGTTTTATCTTCGGTTATGGAATAACTTACAAAGAGTATAAGTACGAAAATTCCGTTACGGACGAGAAAAAATTCATAAAAAAGATGACAGGGGCAACTATAATAAAGATGAAATTTCTCGGAATGAGGAAACGTAAGGCGACATCAGTAAAAATAAAAATAAAAGGAGAAACTGTTATGGCAGAGTGTACACACGAATGTGATTCGTGCGAGCAGAATTGTTCTTCAAGAGGAGAAGCAAGCTCCGAAGATATGACGGCAAAATTAAATAAATACAGTTCGGTAAAAAAGGTTATCGGAGTTGTAAGCGGTAAAGGCGGTGTCGGCAAGTCTATGGTTACGTCACTGCTTGCCGTAATGTTTAACAGAAAGGGTTATCATACCGCAATACTTGACGCAGACATTACGGGTCCGTCCATTCCCAAGGGATTTGGAATTTCGGAAAACGCAGTCGGTAGCGAAAAGGGTATTTTGCCGGTCAAGTCAAAATCGGGAATAGATATAATGTCGGTAAATCTTCTTTTACAAAACGAAACAGACCCCGTAGTTTGGAGAGGGCCGATTCTTGCCGGCACGGTAAAGCAGTTTTGGACGGACGTTGTTTGGGAAAATGTTGATTATATGTTTGTTGATATGCCTCCGGGTACGGGTGATGTTCCTTTGACGGTATTCCAGTCACTTCCGTTGGACGGAATAGTAATAGTAACCTCTCCGCAGGAGCTTGTGTCAATGATTGTAACCAAAGCGGTAAAAATGGCATCTATGATGAACATACCGATTTTGGGCATAGTTGAAAATATGAGTTATTTTGAATGTCCTGACTGCAAAAAGCGTTTTTATCCGTTTGGCGAAAGCAAGCTGGAGGAAACAGCCAAGGAATACAATTTGGATATTCTTGCAAGATTGCCGATTGATCCCAAAAGCGCAAAAGCCTGTGATGAAGGAAAAATCGAATCTATTATAAATGATGAGGCTTATTCTGCGGCAGAACTGATAGAAAAGAAAGTTAAAATTTAACAAAATGGGCGGAAGTCCCTGACCTCTAAGGTCGGGGATGGATAGCCCATCAGCCATAAGGCTGATTTATAA
>CANQBK010000079.1 GCA_947589485.1 uncultured Clostridia bacterium
AAAAGCGGATGGAAAAGAGAACTGAACCTTGTATCGTGGAACGGTGCTGCCGCAAAATACGATATAAGGGACTGGTCGCCCGGACATGAAAAAATGGGCAAGGGTGTGTCTCTCAGTGCTGATGAATTGACGGAGCTGAAAAGGCTGCTGGAGAAAATTGAGGAGTGAATTAACATGGAGGAATTAAATGGATTTAAAAGAGTATTATCTTGTAAAGTGTTTTACTACTGAAAAATACCGTGATGACTTTAATAATGGTGTCGATATTCATATAAATAATAACCGACAATTCTGGAAAAAAGAGAACGCCTTTCAACAGGACTTAGAGGGTGTGGTTTTAAAACAAAATGGCGATGGAATTCTATTTTCTCCTAAAAAAGGATGTGAAATAGAGGTTGAAAAAATCATTACCGAATATAGTGGGAAATCATTAAATACCTTGGTTGAAGAACTTGAAAAGTATGGTAGTATTGTTGGTTCAACGGCAGATTTTACAATGAGTGTAGATGGATATATCTGCTGTTTTTATCTGTTGAGAAAAACAGATATAAAAATTAATATTGAAAATGGTTCTTTGATATTTTTTGATAGTAAAATTAAGGATGATTTCTTAAGATTTTTAGATAAGTATGCCCGTGAGAATAAAAAACATGGACAAAAATGTTATGTAAGTATTTATGATGCTTATGCATTTATGTCCGCATTTTCTCGAGGGTTTAAAAGCATAGGTTACAGTATTAAATATGGGAGAGTTTCATACTCTAATGTTACAGTAGAAAAAAAGATAGAGGCTTTTAATAATTCAGATTATAAAACGCTATTATTCACTAAACCTACAAAATACTCATATCAGCATGAATTTCGTATATTCCTGCCTAAAAAAGACAATGTATTAAAAGATTATCTGTCAGAGAGTGGAATAGAAATGAAATGGTGTGCTGTGCTTCATTTGAATATTATTTAATGTAAAATGAAATGAAGTTTTGAATAAACTGCTTTAAGTCTCAGTTTTCTAAGACAATTAAATGAAGTAGGTACAAAAAACATTGACTAACGATAACAGAAAGGGGAGAAAAATGGAGCTTCGCAATCCTTTTGGACTAAAGAACGGTCAGATCATCATGATCGAAGATATTGACAAAGCACATAACGGTTTACGCTGTAATTGTGTCTGTCCGGCTTGCAAAGAACCGTTTCTCGCAAGAATGGGTGACAAGAATCAGCACCATTTTGCACATAGCGGAAAAGGCTGTGACGAGATCAATGCTTATATGACGGGATTATATATGCTGCTTGCTGATTATCTTACCGGTAATAAGCTTTATCTTCCTCCTGTCATCGTTGGGTTTGAATTATCAGCGTATGCTTTCTGGACACAAGAAAATGTATCAGAACACAGCTGGTTAATGTCTGAATCAGGGGAACAAGATAGAGAAATAATGCTTTACAAACATTCAAAAATGTATTTTGATAAAGTAGAAATAAAAAAGAATAACGAGGATGTTCCTCAAGCTATCCTTGCTCAGAAAAGAGACAGGATACTTGCTATAAGGATAACTCCACCTGATACTGTTTGTAAGGTTGGTGTAGCAAAAAAGTATAAAGATGTACCTACATTAGAAATTGATCTTTCAGATGCCGAGGAGATTATTTCAGGAGGCAGAAAGGACGAAATATTTGATTACATAAACAACAATTACAGTATTTTTCAATGGCTATATAATCCGATAATTGCCAACGCTTACCCACAGATAATCAAGCGTTCAAAGGCTTATTACGATAAAGCACAACAGCGTATTAAGCAGCAAGAGGAATTACAAAAACAGAAGGAAAAAGAACGAATAAAAGCACAATTCACAGGAATAAATTCAAAATATCGTGAAGGCGACTTTCAAATTGGCACAAAGGTGCGTATAGCCGGACAGGGAGAAGGTGTTATCACGGAAATGAATGATATTCATAGTGTCTCGCTTGGGAATTATAAGGAGATCAAGGTTGTGTTTAATACCGATATTAGTAGAAAATATGGTTTAAATATACTTATTGCAAGCGGAGCAATAGATATTATTGATTGATGTGTTCTGTATCAATGATTTAGGAGAAGTTTATGTTGACAAGGTTGAAGTATGTTCGGATGGGGAAATGGCAGCAATAGATTATCATGAGGAACTCAAAGCATGGTGGCAAAAATCGTAATAGTTTTACAATATGTGGTGCTTGATGAAGTACCGGATGAACATCGCTCAGAATGCTCTGTAATCGTTTTATAGTCTGAAAAGGGAAAACTCTATACCCGTAAAAGTAAAAAAACGCTTACAGGGCTAATGCAGGCTACCTATAGCGTGTTTTTTATTGGTGTTAAACAATAGTTTGCGGTAGGTCATAATACCTATGGCGAACAGAAAAGTTTTCATATTTAGGGTCCGGCGGCTCGCCGGTTGCACATTCCATCTTGAACTGCTCCGTCAGATGGTATATAATTATAGCAGAAGCTCTCAGGAGGTGTGGGGAATGGGTATCTTTGTAAATCCCGGTAACGACAAATTCAGACAGGCGTTGAATTCAAAAATATATGTTGATAAATCCAGTCTGATCTCAGTAACAAATGAAAGACTAAACAGTGAACAAAAATACATCTGTGTTAGCCGTCCGAGGAGATTCGGTAAGTCGCTCAATTTGGGTATGCTTTTAGCTTATTACAGCAAGGGCTGTGAAAGTCACAAACTTTTTGACGATCTTGTTATTTCAAAAATGAAAGGTTATACGGAACATCTGAATAAGTATAATGTTATTTATCTGAATATGCAGCGTTTTCTCAGCAGCAGTGATGATATTGACGGTATGCTCCGGTTACTGAAAAAAAGATTAGTAAAAGATCTGCAAAAAGAGTTTTCCGGAGTAATATCCGATCCGGATGATGATATTACATTTAGCCTTGAAGAGATATATGACGAGACCGGAAACCCGTTTGTTTTTTTGATAGATGAATGGGATTGCGTTATGCGTGAGAATATGGATAACAAGGATGCTCAAAAGACATACCTTGATTTTATCCGTAATCTCCTTAAAGACCAGACTTATGTTGCCCTTGCCTATATGACAGGCATACTGCCGATCAAAAAATATGGCACACATTCTGCACTTAATATGTTTGATGAATATTCAATGCTTGAATCTGAGCCTTTTCAGAAGTATACAGGTTTTACCGGAGAAGAAGTAAAGGCTCTTTGTGATGCGTATAGTGTTGATTTTGAGAGCATGAAGTCCTGGTATGACGGATATGAGCTTAACGGCACAGAGCTTTATTGTCCACGGTCTGTTCTTGCGGCGATAGAGAAGAAATCTTTTTCAAATTACTGGACACAGACAGAAACCTATGAAGCCCTTGCAAAATATATTTCCATGAATTTCGATGGCTTGCATGAGACGGTAGAAAAACTTCTTTCAGGTCAGGAACAGTCTGTTGATACCAGGACTTTCTCAAATGATATGGTAACATTTGCGAATAAGGATGATATTCTGACATTGCTTATTCATTTAGGATATTTAGGCTACAGATCGGATAAAAAAACAGCCTATATTCCAAACAAAGAGATATATGATGAATATGTTGCAAGTATGAGAGCAAAGGGCTTATGGAAAGAGACTATAGATGCTGTTTTGAAATCAAATCAGCTTTTAAGTGATACCCTTGCCGGAAAATCGGATGTAGTTGCCGACTGCATCAGACGGGTACATGAACAAAACAGCTCTGTCCTCAACTACAACAACGAGCAGTCTCTGCGATTTATTGTGTTGATTGCTTATTACTATGCAAGAGAGCAGTACACTATCATTCAGGAGCTTCCGGCAGGGGAGGGCTTTGCAGATATAGTTTTCATTCCAAAGCCGTTCATTGATGCAAATGCTTATCCGCCTATGGTTGTTGAGTTAAAATGGAATAAAACAGCCGATGTAGCTATCGCTCAGATCAAGAACAAAAAGTATCCTGATGCACTTAAAGGTTATGATAACATTCTGCTTGTAGGTATCAATTATGATAAGGACAGCAAGGAGCATGAATGTGTGATTGAAAAATTTAAGTATTGAAATCAAGTTCAAAGCAGGAGATGATAGAGTATGTCAGAAAAGGTATTATCACTGGACGATATTCAGAAAATCGTCAAACCTCTTGCTGAAAAATACCATATCAGTGAAGTATATATTTTTGGCTCCTATGCAAGAAATGAAGCTACAGCAAACAGCGATATTGATTTTCTTGTGTTTGGCGGAGAAGGTTTTAGGCTTACCTCTGTTTTTGCGTTTGCTGAGGAACTCCGAATGATGATACAAAAAGAAATAGATGTATTTGAGATTAACGAAGTAAACGAAAACAGTCAATTCTACAAGAATGTGATGAAAGAGAGGGTAAAAGTTGCATGAAATATTCGGATGAACAAAGGCTGCAGAAGATACTTGAGAATGCAGAAAAGCTGATAGAGTATCTTTCTGAGCATAAAGTTACGAAAGAAAATCTTCTGAATGATTATGCATTGCAGTGGCTTGTGACGACACCTCTTTATAATATCGGCGAGCATGTTTATAATCTTTCGGATGAATACAAATCCAGACATACGGAAGTTCAGTGGTATATGATTGCCGGACTGCGTCATAGACTTGTTCATAATTATGATGGTACAAACTGGAATATAATTGCTGATGTTGTTTTTGAGGAACTTCCTGTACTTGCTGAGCAAATACGGAAATTGTTGGAAAGCTAACATTGATTTATCGTATATATTTATGGCGCGGGAAGGAACTTTGATAATCGAAAAAACCTTAGCACGAAATGGGCTCCGGCGTCTCGCCGGTCTACATTTTGTCTACAAAAAGTCTGAAAACGACAAAGAATATACAGAATGCAAAGAAAAAATATGCTATATATTGTGTCTAAAAATCATTACGGAAACCATATATAGAATCATTCATCGAGTGGGAATGATTTGTATTTTTGGGCAAACCCATTTATCCTAATTCGGGGCAAGTTCACTATTCTTATCAATTCAAAAATGACAATCAAATTCACCAACAATTATAATAATTTTATTCGCAAATTTACTCACAAAAAAACGAAACGGATAGGAAAAATAAGTGGTTTGTCTGATAAAAAAGTGAATAATAAGAAGTAAAAGAAATGACCTTAGTAGGTGTCGAAAAGCACCTATTGAGGTCATTTTTTTCAATAAAACTACCATTTTATTGTCGTTTTGATAATCTAAATCGTAATATAAATAACCTTATTTCCACGTAATTTAAGCACTTATATTTTAGGAGATAATAAATCACAATACAAAATAACAAAAAATATAAGTGACTATAAATTTCCATTTTTAAAACAAATCGGAGGATAATTTATTTTGCCCCTTTGAGGATAAAAAGGGTTGTCCCATTACACAAGAAAGCCGGAAAGCCTTGATATTACTGACTTTTTCAAGCTGAAAATGTCCTTGTGACAACAGTTTGACAACACTTTCAGATTATTTATAGAAAAGATATGACAGGATTTTGTTATCGTCTGTTAGCTCTTTTGTTTTTATTTATCGACCGGCAAGCGAAAGAACTGTTTTCCCGACTCGTAAAACAGATGACGAAGTGTGATAGCATGTCACAACATTGCATTTGTGGAAGTGATAAGCTATAACAAAGCCAACCTTGAACGTGTGGAGCAGAGCGAGGAAAGACAGCAGGCTGTCAGCAGGACTGAGCGGAGGGAGGAAGAAATTTAATGGAAATTTGATGGAAACGTGAACGTGATTGTGGTATTATGGAAGTGGAACAAATCGCGATTTAGGGGGATGATGCAGTATGGAAGAAACGATAGAAAAAATAGTAAAAATGTTGAATGAGAGAAAGTACACCTTAGAGGATATCAAAGAATTGGAAAAAGGGGAATTGTCTCATCTTGCCGAACCCACTGTGAAGAAAGTAGTGGATTTGCTTGCAGAAAGAAAGTACAGTGAAATCTTTGAGATTGTCGAGATGGATTCATGGCCAGTTGACCCTAATACGGAAGAAATGTCAACATGGTCAATTGAGGATTTACAAGAAGCAGTGGATGGTTTTCTGGAACTGAATGAACTGCCATATATGGATAAATTTGGTGTTCCCTGTAATTTTCATCCACAGTATGAGTATCATCAGCTTTCTTGCATTTTATATAGGGATGGTAGGGGATTTTCTGCTGATTATGATTTGACTACAGATGGTGAAAAAAATGACCTGACTTTGCAGATGGAGTTTTTATTCACGGATGCAAACACGATGAATCCCATATTTTTGGATGTCCATGTAATGTAATATGCAGTCAATAGGCAGGTTGTATTGTAACTGGCTTAATGTTAGAATGAAAATTCCCGTTTGTCGAACTAACAGTATTTACAATCACAACTGAATAGGCAAAACAGCGTCAGAGCGTATAGAGAACAGTCTATGCGCTCTATTTTTATGTAAAGGAGCAGAGGATATGGCAGAAACCAAAAACGAGCAACAGCCCACAGTTTCAAAAGGAAGTTGGGAAACACCACTTACACCTTCAAGGAACATTTCAGTAAGGACAATGATAAAACCTTTAAGGACAGAGTGCAAAAGATGCGATAGCTAAAGTAAGAGAGTATGCAGATAGAGGTTACCAATATGCGGTATGCCTCGATTTATCAAAATACTTTGACACTCTTAATCACGAACTTTTGATGAATATACTAAGACAGGATATTCACGACAATAGATTGATTGACCTAATCAAGAAATATCTCAAAAGAGGAGTAATGGAAAACGGTGTAAGACACAAAACAGAAGAAAGCTCACCACAGGGCTGAAATCTGTCACCATTTGTATAAGTAGTTTCAGTTATTAAATTTATAGGCATTATGATTTCTCCTTATATGCCATTTAGTTGAAAGAACTGCCGCACAGCATTCATTTTATGCTTGTGCAACAGCTCCTTTTCATTTATTCTATAACTGCTTTGAATGGAGGGTGTCCTGTTTCTATATTGGCGAGCTGAGAAGGTTTTCTGATACGGGTACTTGTTAAGAGTTCAAACAACGATATTCCATCTTTATCTCCGTGATATATTACCTTGATTTGTGTAGGAACATGGGGAGAACAGCAGGAAAGAACTTCAACAGTATCATTAAGCGAAAGAATTTTTCCACCAATATTATCCTCACCAAGGATGACCAAACGAAAATAATCATCACCACCACTTGGAAGTTTGTTAGGATCATATACTGGCGTGATTTTAAATTTGGGTGTTGCAGTGTAGTCAAACTCATTAAGAGTTGCAAGAAGGTTATTCTTGAATATCACTTCGTTCATTTCTTTTAACATTTTCATTTTAATCTCCTTTCGAGATGCTTGACTTGTCCATGATAAATCATTTTTCGTTTACCTACATATCCGGAGAGAGTACGCTTAAAAGCGTAAATTGATATCCATGCATTGTCAACTTTTAATCCAAGTGAGGAGTGGCTAAAGGCGTTGCTAAAGAAAATCGACAACAGAAAAAGGCAATTCACCATTTTTCTTACGCTGACGGTATTTGTATTTGGCTAATCCGAAACGGTTAAAAGCATCGATAAATACGGCAACAACAGAATAAAGTGTTTCAATTTTTCGAGCAAAACATCTGCTTCTCCTTGCAAGGATCGGGTGAATTGTCAGCAATATTTTGTATTCGTTCACTCGATTTATCAGACACAACGTCAAAACCGACTATCAAACGTGGATTTCGGCTTATCATCGTTATTAAATAAACATTTTCACGAGTTTCGCAAGTACCCTTTTTGCCTACAAACCAATAAAGTTCATCTAACTCGCGTTCCGACGGCAAGTTTTCAACATCAGGATTTAGTTTTTTTATCCGGTTATAGACATTAGCTTTATTCATGCCTAAAATTTTGCCCACACCTCTCCCACTTACTCCGGAATAATACATTTTCATTGCAAGCTTCTTTGTTTCATCAGGATATTCGTGCTTTTTTGGATTAAGCGTATATCTTGTACCGCAGTCTTTACACCTGCAGCGTTGAGTTCCTGATCTGTTATATCCGATCTTAATTTGATTTTCCTGTTTCTTGCAATTTGGACATATCTTTCCTTCTTCTATCGTTGTCTTTCTCATTTTCTTCAACTCCTTATGGATTTTTTTATTATACCATAATATTCGCTAAACGTCCACTCCCGAGTTTTATAAATACTTGACGAATAAATAAAAACATATTATAATAAAATATAGTAAATGAATTACTAATTTGTGGGTAAAGAAGCTCATAGTATTATGATTGATATTTCAAAAAATAAGAAATGGGAACAATAAACTTTGAATGATGTAAAAAAATATTTTAGAACTAAACAGATTATGGAATGAAGCGGGCAGCAATGTGATTGCCGATAATGTGTAAAGATGTACTTAATTCATACGGATATGACACATTTGCTTGTAGAATGGAAAAATTGGTGTCAATTACAAATTCGAGCAAGCACACAGTCTATGCCTGTTAAACCGCGGAAGAACAAATGTTAAGATTCCGTTTCTAAAACTTTGTATGATAGCAAATGTTTTTGACGTTAGTATAATTCAATTGCATTTTGAAAACAAAATTGAAAATTTATAAATACATTTTTAATACCTATAAAGAGTGCGCGAGGGACAAGCCTTATGACCGCACAGCAACCTGCATTTGGTAAGGTGCTAATGCTTGTACGATGGGGGAAATAGCAAATATTATCCTGTCGTAATGACAGGATTTTTTATTTTTGCTTTTCTATAAAAATTATATTATATGGAGGAATTTATAATGTCTGAAAAAGAAAACAGAACAATTAAAAATCTGAGAGAAAAATTTGAGGGGAAGATATTTGTTTATCTTGCCGATGAAAAGACACGCAAAGAATTTGCCGAAGATGCAGAAGCGGAAGGCTTCACCATAGGCGGTCAGAAACCAACGGAGCGTGGTGTTGACGAGATAATGTCGCTGCACGAAGATGCACTTACGTTTGTAGGCGGCATTGGCAGAATGGAATTTATGGCAAACGGCGGCAGCCATGCAAAAGGAAAATTTCATAGAGTTGATTACGCCAAATACAAGAGTGGAGAAAAAAACTATATAATAAAAAATCTAAAGTACTAAAATTAAATAAAAGCAATCAAGGGAGTAATATTTATTGATATGTAAATATTGTGATAAGCATTTGAAAACCATTAAAGAATATATTATTGATGACGAATTTGAATAGGAATAAAATAATAGTTTTATCAACAATATAACATATCTAACTTTGATTATTTATGGTGCTTTTATTGTTGAATGCAAAAGCCATTGAAAATATATATATCAAAAATTTATAGGAAAAATTTCAATGGCTTTGCATATACAATATTTATATAAGAATCTTAATATAATAAGCAACTTATAAATAATCGGAATTGTTTAATATCGGCAGAGTAGGAGTAATTTTACTGTTACGGAACAAGACTATTTTTTCATAAAATTTGTCTCTGAATAAAGGATAGACCTTAGAAGTAACCAATTCTTATGGTCTATTTTTTTATTATAAAGCGGCAGAAAACTTTGAAAATACGGTATTATCAATAAAACGCAAATTTTATTGTAATTAAAGAACGCTAAAAGTAGGAACGGTTATCGAGGTAAGAAATTTTTATAAAATAGATTTTGTAATAACATTTACACTCGCCGAAAAGCCCGTAAAATAAGGCTTTTTGCCGCTTTGCTACTTTTAGTGACAACATTTTGACGACACCTTCTGATTATTCAACAACAGCATCTAAAACCGAGCAATGAAAACTGTAAATAACGATTTTATCTATAATATTAGGACAAAGCGGCGGCTGGAAGCAATTCCTGCCGCCGCTGTAATTGTGTGCTCGGCACGCATTATTACTTGGTGGTGAAAGTCCACTACAGACTTGGCAGTAGGAACTGTTAGCCGAAG
>CANQBK010000080.1 GCA_947589485.1 uncultured Clostridia bacterium
TACTTTTGGTTTGCAGTACGAGCGAACGGAGTGAGCGACAACGCGAATCGCCTGCGCCGGCTCGGCGCCGCGAATTGCCCACGCCGGCTCGGCGTGCGCCGGTTGACTTTGAGCGTTTTATATAGTATTATAAAAATATGTACACATTTTAATGTTTGAGTGGGGTCTGCTTTGAAAAATATTAAACTGCTTGTAAGCGTATATAAGGCGAAATGCGAGCCTGTCGGAAATTTTATAGTACCCGTTTCTGCGGGTGCAGCACTGTACGGAAAAGATGACGACACGGTAGTGCTGCGTGACGATACGGGCGACAATATTTCAAACAGAAATTCTCAATACTGCGAGCTTACTGTACAGTATTGGGCGTGGAAAAATCTTGAATGTGACGTTTGCGGGATTATGCACAGACGCAGATATTTTGATTTTTCCGAAAATATGCTCTATACGCGCGGCAGTACAAAAAAGCCCCCAAAGCCGTACAGGATTTTTGACAGTCCGAACAAATCGGTTCTGGAGCATATAAATGCCGATTTTGACACGATAAGCTCACTTACGGACAGGTACCGTGTGATTGCCGCAGTAAGGGAAAATATTTTTCAAAGTGCGGAGGATTATTACAACCGAAAAGACCGTGTAGAATTTGACGATATGGGACTGCTGCGTGAAATTATCGGTGAAAAATATCCCGAATATATGAGAGCCGCTGAAAAATATCTTAATGGGAAATATTCTTATTTTTGCAATATGTTCATAATGGATAAGGCACTTTTTGATAAATACAGCGAGTGGTTGTTCGGTATTCTTACGGAGTATGAAAAGCGCAAGCCGAGGGAGTATATGTATGCCCGTGAGCAGGGGAAAATCGCTGAGCGGCTGTTCGGCATATATATGACGTATATTATTGATGAAACCGATATAAGCTGGGCGGAGCTGCCAAGGGCGCATTTTGCGAAAATAGACGGCGCAACTCCCAAAAATCTGTCATTTAACAAAATGATGTACATTTTTTTCCCTCCGGGTTCGTTCCGAAGGGGTATGCTCAGGAAAATACAGAGTTGTGTAAAAAGCTGAAAGGGATTTTTGTCCCGATACAAAATGAAAGGTTGGTAATTGTTTATGTATGATTATCTTATAGTGGGAGCCGGTTTGTTCGGTTCTATTTTTGCTTACGAGGCAAAAAAAAGAGGTAAAAAAGTTCTTGTAATTGACAAGAGAGAGCATATAGGCGGTAATATATATTGTGAGAAAATTGAGGGTATCAATGTGCATAAGTACGGCGCACATATTTTCCATACAAATGACAAAAATGTTTGGGAGTATATAAATCAATTTGCGGAGTTCAATAATTATATAAATTCACCTATTGCGGTTTACCGTGACGAATTGTATAACCTGCCGTTTAATATGAATACTTTCAGCCGCCTTTGGAATATAAAGACGCCCGCCGAAGCGAAAAAGATTATTGCGGAGCAAATTGCGGATTTGAACCTTTCCGAGCCTAAAAACCTTGAAGAGCAGGCACTCAGCCTTGTCGGACGTGACGTTTACGAAAAGCTCATTAAGGGATATACGGAAAAGCAGTGGGGACGTCCGTGCAGCGAGCTGCCCTCCTTTATAATAAAAAGACTTCCTTTGCGCTTTACTTTTGACAATAACTACTTTAACGCAAGGTACCAGGGAATACCTATCGGAGGATACACGCCCATTATAGAAAAAATGCTTGAGGGTACGGAGGTACTTACAAATACCGATTACTTTGAATGGATAAAGACAAATGCCGACAAGGTGAAAAAGACCGTATTTACAGGACAGATAGACCAGTTCTTCGGGTACAAGCTCGGCGTTCTTGAATATCGCTCGGTTCGTTTTGAAACAGAAGTTTTGGATACCGACAATTTCCAGGGCAATGCCGTTGTAAACTATACCGAAAGAAGCGTTCCTTACACAAGGATAATAGAACATAAGCACTTTGAGTTTGGCACACAGCCAAAGACGGTAATCTCTAAAGAGTATTCTTCGGAGTGGAAACAGGGTACCGAACCTTACTATCCTGTAAACAACGATAAGAACAACGCACTCTATGAGGAATATAAAAAGCTCGCAGATTCTACGCCCGATGTCATTTTTGGCGGACGTTTGGGCAATTATAAATATTACGATATGGACAAGGTAATTGACGTTGCCCTTGAGGCGGTCAGGAAAGAATTTGGTGAAGGCTGATTTGACGGTATTACAGAACATAATTTTCCCTTGCAGTGAAATTTGCCCTGAAAACAAACTGTATTTCAGGGCAAAAAGCAGCGCTGACTGCTATAACGAAAAGGAACATATATTATATATAAAAAAAGGAGTATCGTTCGATACCTATTTTAATACGCTTGCCGTCGGCAAGTACAAGGAATACTGCCGCCCGTTTACTCTTTATTTTAGAGTACGGGTGAGCGGTATATTTGTTTTACACGTTTACGGGGTGAATAAGGAAAACGGCAAATTTACCGAAAAATGTATAATTAAAAGAAACATAGTATCCGACAGAGCCGAGGATTTTTTAATAAGCCTCGGCGTCGTTCCCGTAAGCTCTTTTTCGCATATATATGCTGTGCTTGAGGGCAGCGGACGTATGTACAAAGGCAGCTTTGAATGTGAGGACAAAGAGAGTGATAACCGAATTGACATTGCTGTGGTTATATGCACGTTTAAGCGTGAAAAATTTCTTTTAAGTAACCACCGTAAAATATGCGAATATCTGAAAGAGAGCAGTATATTCGATACGGACAATATTCATTTTTATATTGTTGACAACGGCAGAACGCTTTCAAGGGAAATAATAGAAAATGATTATATTACCCTTATACCCAACGCCAACACGGGCGGCAGCGGCGGATTTTCAAGAGGATATTACGAGGCTGTGAACAGCGGCAGCTATACCCATATCCTGTTTATGGACGACGATATTGTGCTGGACTGTGAAATGTTTTTAAGGGTATACAGTCTTTTGCAGAAGCTGAAACGTGAATACGGCGGGCTTGCTGTGGGCGGTACAATGCTTAAATTGAGCGATTATGTGACCCAACACGAGGCCGGAGCATACTGGAACGGAAAACGGCTTTGCTCAATCGGCAACGGTGCGGATATGACCCTGCGGGAAAATGTTTTTAATGTTTTATACTATCCGTACGGAAATTACAACGCATGGTGGTTTTGCTGTTTCCCGTCATATTGGCAGGAAAAGTACGGTTACCCGCTGAATTTTTTCGTCAAGGAGGACGACATAGAATATTCTTTAAGGTGTGCGGACGAGATAGCGGTTATAAGCGGCATAGCTGTTTGGCACGACGACTTTGAGGGTAAATATGACGGTTTCCAAGAATATTACATTAAGCGCAACGAACTTATTTTGACCTCCGTAAACGACCAAAAACCGTATGCACTTTTCCAACTTCGCAAGCTCGTGCTTAGCGTTATGAAACAAACGGTTTTACAGCGTTATTTTTTGGCGGATATTATATTCCGCGCGTATGACGATTATCTTTTGGGTTGGGAGCATTTCAAAAATACCGATGCCGAAAAGCTGAATACCGAGCTTTTAAACTCGTGCGAAAAATTGCTTGACGACGACGAACTTTACAAAAAATACGGGGTATATTTTGACGAAGAAAAATACCGCCTTTCGCTTACCGAAAAGGATAACAATACTGCGCTTGTTCTTACGCTTAACGGATATATTATTCCCTCCTGTTTTTACAAAAAGGACAAGGACGGTTTTTTTGTTACGAGCCTTGCAAAGTGCCGCTATGTTAATTTTTACCGTCACAAACGGGTGCTGCACTATGATACTGTCCGTAAAAAGGGATTTGTTACGGAACAAAAGCGTGGAAAGATTTTTAAATATTTCTTTATGCTTATATGGAAAAGCATTAAGTTTTTGATAAAATACCCGTCGGTGAGGCGCGGCTACAAACAGCACTTAAAGGAGCTTGCCGACTATAAGCCGCAACAGTAAGAAAGTTTATTATCCGAACCGTTTTTACGGTGTGTTGTTACGGCTTTCCTTAAATCGGTGAATATATATAACGAACCTCCGCATCGGAAAATTAAAATCGGTGCGGCGGTTCTTTTTTGTTTTGTGCAACACGCTTTGACAAAGTATATTGTATGCTTTGAATTATAATATCATTTAATCCGATATTTAGCAGTGACATACTTTCGCCGCCTATGTTCCGTTTATAGGCGGGGTTTCTTACCCGTTGGGGCAAAATAAATTTGGAGCTGATGTTCTTAAAACAATCTTTAATAATTTAAAGGCGGCGCTCGGAGTTTGGCGCTTAACATTACGGTATTGTTGAACCGGTTTTGTGGATTGCCGCAATATTGATAAAATAAATATACAGGGGTGGTTTTATTGAAAGTCAGTGAGCTAACCGCAAAATATTCCGTTCGTCAACAGGGTATGAGCAAAGGTGCGGAAAAGTTGTTGAAGCATCTTGCATTTTTCGGAAGCGGATTTATTATGGCAAACGGTTCGATTTTCGGAGAATATGCTCCGTTCGGAATTTCTCTTGTATCTGCGGTTCCGTTTTCCGCGACGTTTATGTCGTTTGTCGGGTCGCTGTTCGGTTACATTATGTTTTCGGGCGGTACCGGAAACTTTCGATATATAGCCGCAATGCTTGCCGTAATTGCAATAAGGTGGACTTTAAATGACATAAAAAAGCTGAACAGACATTCCTTTTATTGCGCGGCAGTGTGTTTTGTGCCGACGTTCGCAACGGGGCTTGCTGTTATGAGCGTAAGCGGATTTGATGAAACAAAGGCGTTGATTTATTTTATTGAGGCTGTTTTGGGTGGAGCTGCGGCTTACTTTATTTCACGCACTGTTATTATACTGAACGGCACAAAGAGCTTGGGTATGCTGCTGCCGCAAGAGGTGGCGTGTCTTGCGCTTAGCGGCTGTATCGGCATACTTGCCATGGCCGGTATGACAATAGGTTCGGTTTCACTGGGACGTGTGGCGGCAGTGCTGTGCATACTTTTTGCGGCACGTTTCGGAGGCATTACGGGGGGAACGGTTGCAGGCATAGCGACCGGAATTGTAATGGGGCTTTATTCCTCGGAGTATTATTTTCTCGGTTCCGCGTATGCTTTTGGAGGACTGCTTTCGGGACTGTTTGCTCCCGTCGGAAGAATTGCCGAGGCGTTCGCAATGGTAATAAGCTGCGGCATAGTTTCGATTCAATCGGGAGATATGAGCATTGTGGTAACGAATGTGTATGAGCTTCTTGCCGCATCTTTGATATTCGTTATTCTGCCTAAAAATGCTTGTAACTTTTTGTCGGCTGTTTTTGTTTCAAAGCAGACCGATGAGCATTGTGAGGGCTTGCGCCGTTCAATAATTATGAGGCTGGATTTTGCCGCTAAGGCGTTGTCAGATGTTTCCGCCGATGTTGAGGAGGTTTCCGAAAAGCTGTCGAAGATAGTTACGCCGACAATAGACGGTGTATATAAAAATGCTGTTGACAATACATGCAGCCGCTGTGGTATGAAAGTTTTTTGTTGGGAACACAGAGAGGGCGTCAGTATGGAATCATTTGATTACGTTACGGATAAGCTGCGTAGGGACGGACAGATAAAGTCCGAGGATTTCCGAGATGATTTCAGAAGAAAATGCTGCCGCACATCTGAAATGGCAATGGCTGTAAACAAATATTACAAAAATTTCATTGCCTCCGAGGCGGCGTCAAAAAGGATAGACGAGGTTCGCGGAGTGGTTGCCGGTCAATTTTGCGGCTTGGGTGATATTCTGGGTGAAATTGCGGACGAATACGAAAATTACGAGGTGTTTGACAGTGAAATATCCGACAGGATATTTATTAAACTGAAAGATTTGGGTATGGTTCCCATAGATGTAAGCTGTCATATAGATTTTATGGGGAGAATGACTGTGGAAGCCGAGATAAACGACGGCGACAGGAAAAAAATCAAACGTGCCTTGCTTATACACGAAATATCAAAAATATGCGGCAGAAATTTTGATACCCCGTCCGTTACGGCAGCGTTCGGGCGTTGCAGGATAGTTATGTGCGAAAGACCCGGACTTGACGTGGAGATAGCGTCAAGCCAGCACATAAGCGGAAGCGGTCAGCTTTGCGGTGATAATTTCAGATATTTTAACGACGGTATGGGTCGTATGATTACCGTGTTGAGCGACGGTATGGGTACGGGCGGAAGAGCGGCGGTTGACGGCGGAATGGCTGTAAGCATTATGTCAAAGCTCGTCAAAGCCGGATTGGGGTTTGACTGTTCGCTAAAGGTCGTAAATTCGGCTTTGCTTGTAAAGTCGGAAGATGAATCCCTTGCAACGCTGGACGTTGTTTCGGTCGATTTATACAGCGGAACTACCGATTTTATGAAAGCGGGCGCGGCTCTGTCGTTTATACGCAAGGAGAACGATATGTACAGGGTGGAAACACCATCCCTGCCCGTCGGTATTTTGCCGGACGTTGAATTCACATATACAGAGGATACTCTCAAGCCCGACGATATAATAGTTATGGTGTCGGACGGAGCTGTTGTAACGGGAGAACAATGGATAGAAAGAATCATTGCAAATTGGGAGGACAAAAGTATGCAGGAGCTTGCCGACCTTATAAACGATGAAGCTACGGCACGGCGTGACGACGGTCACGACGATGACATTACCGTGCTTGCAATGCGTGTAAAAAAACACTGACATTTTTGTTTTTATATGTTATAATAAACAAAAAGGACGTGAAATTATGTGCGGTAAAAAACAGTTAAAAAGAGTTATCTATTATGTTATTTTTTTCCTGTTTACGGCATCGGCGGTATTTTGTTCGGCTTTTTCGGGTTATTGGTTGGCGTATAACTGCAAGGAGTCGATTAGCGGAGCGTATGAACGAACCGTTGAAAACTTTTCAAACAGATTAGACAGTTTGGAAGAATATGTTTTGGGGGAAACGTAAAAATTTAAATAATATAACTATTTTCGTTGACTTATCTAAACTTATATTATATACTCTTAACAGTAATCTGATAAAACGGAGGAAAATAAAATGGAAAAATATGTTTGCGATGTGTGCGGATACGAATATGACCCGGTGGTGGGTGACCCCGATAACGGTATTGCTCCCGGTACACCTTTTGAGGATATTCCCGATGATTGGACTTGTCCTTTGTGCGGAGTTGAAAAAAGTAATTTTTCAAAAGAATGATTTAAGACGGTATTCGTAAATATTAAATATAAAAAGCTGCCGCAGTATGTTTTTGTTATACTGTACGGCGGCTTTTTATATATGTGTTATCTTTGAAAAATATATTTTATCTATAAAAAATCAATTTTGTTAACTTTAGTGTATGCGTTTTGTTAAACTTTTAAACAAAGGACAATTAAATAGGTTTACAAAATTTATTGAGTATGATATAATTAAAAATATACATTTTTAATTTAAAGTGATGGGGATGATAAAATGCAGAGTGAAGAGTTGTTTGAGATTACGCCGGAATTGGAAGAGTTAAGCAATATATGTGTTGAAAACGGAAAAATTGAGCGTGAGTTATATACGAAGTACGATGTAAAGAGAGGACTGCGTGATATTAACGGAAAAGGTGTTCTTGCCGGATTAACCGAAATTTCCGAAATATGCTCGAAAAAGACGGTTGACGGTGTGGAACAGCCCTGCGACGGTAAGCTGTACTATCGCGGTGTCGATGTTGAGGACATTGTGAAAGGTTTTATTAACGATGACCGTTTCGGCTTTGAGGAAGTTGTTTATCTTCTTATATTCGGAAAGTTGCCGAATAAAAAGCAGTTTGAGCAGATAAAACGTCTGCTTGCATTTTATCGTAATTTACCTCAATCATTCACAAGGGATATTATTTTGAAAGCACCGAGTGCGGATATGATGAATGGTCTTGCACGAAGTGTTCTTACGCTTTATTCTTATGACCCGAAAGCGGACGATACTTCCCTGCCGAATGTTTTAAGGCAGTGCCTTCAGCTTGTTGCATTGTTTCCGGTTTTGTCGGTTTACGGGTATCAAGCGTATCAGCATTATTATGAGGATAAGAGCCTTATTATACATAACCCTCAATCAGAGCTTTCCACTGCGGAAAATATTCTTTATATGTTAAGAGCCGATTCAAAGTACACCAAGTTAGAGGCAAAGCTGCTTGATATGTCGTTGGTTCTTCACGCCGAGCATGGAGGCGGCAACAACTCCACGTTTACCACACACGTTGTTACGTCCTCGGGTACGGACACATATTCGGCTATTGCCGCCGCATTGGGTTCGCTTAAAGGTCCAAAGCACGGCGGTGCGAACATAAAGGTCATTCAGATGTTTGACGATATGAAGAAAAATCTTAAAGATTATAAAGATGAAGACGAAGTAAGGGATTATTTGGTAAAGCTCTTACACGGCGAAGTTTTTGACAAAGCCGGTCTTATATACGGTATGGGTCATGCGGTATACTCGATTTCCGACCCGAGAGCAAGAGTATTCAAGTCGTTTGTTGAGAAACTGTCGGAGGAAAAGGGCAGGAAAGACGAATTTGATTTATATTCTCTTGTTGAGAGGCTTGCACCCGAGGTTATTGCAGAGGAGCGCAGAATTTACAAAGGTGTCAGCGCAAACGTTGACTTTTACAGCGGCTTTGTTTACAGTATGCTTGATTTGCCTCATAAGCTGTTTACGCCTATTTTTGCGATTGCAAGGATTGCGGGCTGGTCGGCTCACCGAATGGAAGAACTTATAAATCCGAGTAAGATTATCCGTCCGGCATATATGAATGTTCACGAAAGAACTCAATATGAAGATATAGATGACAGAAAATAAAACAAAAAATTTTGTACACGTCGTTAGTTAATATACCCATAATTAAAAGTTTCGCTCAAGCCTTTTCAAAGGCTTGCGGATTCCAAAGGCGGAGCCTTTGGCGGGTTTTTAAGGGCGGAGCCCTTAACTGCGCCGAGCCGGCGCGGGCAATTCGCGGTGCGGTGCCCGCACCGTCGATTCGCGTTATCGCTCACTCCGTTCGCTCGTACTGAAAGCGATAAGTACGTTCGCGCGACGTTAGTTAATATAACCATAGTTAAAAGTTTCGGTCAAGCCTTTGGTGGGTTTTTAAGGACGGAACCATTAACTGTCATTTTCAATCATAGTTAACTTATGCCGCGTCAAGGCATTTATTGTTTGAGTTAAGAGTGAGCGCAAGCGAACGACAGCGCGAATCGGGAGCGCAGGCTCTGCGCCGGAGCCTTTGGCGGGTTTTTAAGGGCGGAGCCCTTAACTATCATTTTCAAGAAAAAGAAATCAAAAAATTACGGGGAACCCCTTGCGTGGGTTCCCCACCGAAAAACAGTCCACCGGACTGTTTTTCGCCCCTCCTGC
>CANQBK010000081.1 GCA_947589485.1 uncultured Clostridia bacterium
TTTTAACTATGGATACATTAACTTTATTGCGCGCGAACGTACTTTTGGTTCTCAGTACGAGCGAACGGAGTGAGCGATAACGCGAATTGAGAGCGCAGGCACTGCGCCGCGAATTGAGGGCGCAGGCACTGCGCCGCGAATTGAGGGCGCAGGCACTGCGCCGCGAATCGCCTGCGCCGGCTCGGCGCGGAATATTAACTAAAATAAATTTTCCGTTATGTAAAAAATCATTTATTATATAATTCACAAATAAACATTAAAAAAGTCCATAGCCATTTGTAGAAAATCAATAAATTATTAATTATTTTTATAACTAAATTAATTAATCTTTTAAAAAAATTAAATATTTTTTGTAAAGTACAAAATTATGTACACGCAATATGATATTATATATACGGATGGAAAATATAGTTAAAAAACTATGCTTTTCTCTCCGTCTATATTTAAAGTATCTTGTTGGAGCCCCAAAGCCGACATGATACTTTAAATTTTTTTAGGACTTTTTTCAAAAATATAATATTTGTATTCCCTTTCAATTTATATATCTATTGTCCAAAACAACGAATCACCGATTCCTCAATTTACTGTTCTGCCTATGCAAAAATCATCTGTACTGTCAGTTATATTAACGTCAACGGCTTTGTTGATGTTGCTTTCATCGGTTTCAAGATGAACAAGTGTATAGTTCATTGTATACCCCTCGTACATTCCGTTCTTGCTCCGTGACTCCACAAGAACTTTTTCAGTCCTGCCAACCTGCGAGGCAAGAAATTTTCGCCTTGTTTTTAATGCGATTTCAGCCATCTTTGCGGCACGCTCCTTTTTTACGGAAGCATCTATTTGATTAACGGCTTTGTCGGCAACTGTACCTTTACGGCGTGAATATGGGAAAATATGAACCTTTGCAAATTCGGTTCTTTCAACAAATTCCATAGATTTACGAAATTCCTCTTCGGTTTCCCCTGCAAAACCCACCATAACGTCGGTCGTAATTGACGGATTTTCAAATACCGTGCGAATATTCTTTACTATTTCGCTGTATTCGGCGGCTGTATAGTGCCGATTCATACGCCTTAGTGTATCGTCACACCCACTTTGAAGAGAAAGATGAAACTGCGGACAAAAATTTTTATATTTTGCAAATGTTTGCAGTATTTTTAAATCCATAGATTCAGGTTCAAGAGAGCCCAAACGTATTCTTATATCTGCGCTTTCGCACGCCGTTGTTACCGCATCTGCAAGCGTTAAGCCGTTGTCACTGCCAAACGATGATAAATTTATCCCTATCAAAACTACTTCCTTATAACCGTTTTCGGCAAAGGTCTTTATCTCGTTTTCTATATATTTAAGCGAACAGGAACGTACCCTGCCCCTTGCATACGGTATAATACAGTATGAACAAAAGCGGTTGCATCCATCTTCTATTTTAAGAAATGCCCTCGTCCGATTCAGAAATTTGTCAACATCAAGAATTTCATAATCGTCCTTTTTGTAATAATCCTCTACAAATGTTAATCGTTTTCTGTCATCAAGATATTGTTTTAATACAGGCAACAAATCCGCACGGCGTTTGTTCCCCAAAATAATATCCGCTTCAGGCAGTTTATCCCCCGATTCAGGAAACGCCTGCGCCATACATCCCGTCAAAACAATTACCGTATCGGGAGATTCACGTCTTATACGATGTATCAGCTTAACGGCTTTTTGTTCACTGACGTGCGTTACGGCACACGAATTTATTATGGAAATATCCGCAAATTCGTCATTATCCGCAATATCAAAGCCGTTTTCCGCAAGCTCCTTATACATAGCCTGCGACTCGAATTGATTGACTTTACATCCGAGTGTATATATCTTTACTTTCATATTTAATCCTTTCCGACATCGGCTCCCAACATACAACTGCGGTAAACCGACATAATTTTTATTTTTTTATTTTTTGAAAACCTGTTGATTTTATATAAAAATACTGTTAAAATTATATCATATTCCAAGGTTGTTTTACAGAGTATATGTTTTGAAAACAAATAAACAAATACGGAGGCTTAAAAATGTACAGAACGAAAATTTTTTTAAAGGACCTTACAAATGTTAAACAGTTTGTTATAATGACCGCAAAATATGATACGCTTAAGATAAATCTTATTTCGGATATATATACAATCGACGCACATTCGCTTATAGGTATAATAAGTCTTGACATAACCAAACCGATAACACTTGAGATTCCCGACGAGGACGCTCCCGAAAGTTTTAAAAACGATATAAAGCCCTATCTTTACGACCCAAAAGACAACCACGATTAACTTTTACAAAAGCACACCAAAACGGTGTGCTTTTTTTCTTTATCCGACAATCAGCTCGGAAAGTTCTTCCCATTCCTTATACATTGAATTAAGCCTTATTTGTGCGTCGTTTATTTTTTCGGTCATTTCAAGAGTTTTTACATAATCGCATACGATTTCCTGCGAATTTAAACCAAGGTTTAATTCGGAAATTAAATCCTCTTGTTCGGCAATCTCATTTTCAAGCCTTGTAATTCTTGCTTTGGTTTTTCTCAGCAAAGCGTCACGTTCCTTTTTGTTTTTGTATTCGCTTTGCTTCGGCTGTTTAACATTCTCCGATTTTTCCTTCGACTTAAAAGGTTCAAATTTTTTAAGGAAATCTTCATAATTTCCCTCAAAAACTTCTATTCCATTAGGCGTAAGGTAGAAAATTTTATCGGCAAGACTGTTTATAAGATAACGGTCGTGTGAAACAATTAATAAAGTACCCTCATATTCTTTCAAAGCGTCCTGTAAAGCCTCACAAGAATTTATGTCAAGGTGGTTTGTAGGCTCGTCAAGCATCAAAAAATTTGAACCCGAAAGCATCAGCTTGGTCAAAAGCAATTTTGCGCGTTCACCGCCGCTAAGTGTTGAAAGCCTTTTAAATACATCGTCATTCTTGAACAGAAAACGTGCAAGCGTACTTCTTATTTCAGTATTTGTCATTGCAGGGAATGTGTCGGATAATTCTTCAAACACTGTCTTTTGTTCGTCCGTATATGTTTGTATCTGTTCGTAAAAGCCGATTTTTACCTCTGCGCCTCGTCGAACGGTTCCGCTTTGCGGCTTATACTGACCGAGAAGTGTTTTAAGCAATGTGGTTTTTCCGCACCCGTTCGGTCCGAGAATAAATATGCGTTCACCTCTGTGTATTTCCATAGATACATTTTCAAACAATGGTATTCCGTCAAAGCCGAAAGAAATATTATCGGCTTTCAGCACATCGTCACCGCTTCTGTTTTTTATTTTCAGGTCAAATTTCATAGCTTCGGGTGCGCTTTCGGGTTTTTGCAGACTGTCGTTCAGTTTGTCTATTATTTTCTGTTTACTTTCGGCGGTTTTGATGTTTTTTTCACGGTTCCATCTTTTTTGCTGTGCGACAATTCCCTCAAGACGGCGAATCTCCTTTGAGGTATTGTCGTAGACCCTTTGCAGTTCCAGATTGCGTTCAGCTTTCTGCGGAAGATATGCCGTATAATTACCTTTGTATAAAGTCAATTTCCTGTTTTCAAGCTCAAATGTTTTGTTCGTTGTTTTATCAAGAAAATATCTGTCGTGGGATATTACAATATATGCACATTTTGAATTTATAAGATAATCTTCAAGCCACTCAACGGACTTGGTATCAAGGTGGTTGGTCGGTTCGTCAAGAAGTAAAAAATTAGCATTGCTAAGCAACAGCTTTGTAAGGCTAAGTTTTGCTCTTTGACCGCCGCTGAGCGATGCAATAGGAAGTTTTATTTGTTCGTCGTCAAACCCCAAACCGAGCATTGCCGAGCGCGCCCTCGCACGGTATGTAAGCCCTCCGCGCCTTGTAAATTCGTCATTTAAAAATGCCTGACGTTCCACAAGCCCGTCAAGATTTGAATGTTGCCCGTCTATTTTTGCGTTAAGCAGTTCAAGCTCTTTTTCCATAGCGATAAGGTCGTCAAATACCGTCATAACCTCATCGTATGCGGAACGTTCAAGATTACGGCAAACGTGCTGTTCCATATAGCCCGTTGACGTATTTTTGTTTAACGCAATATTCCCGCCTGACGGTGCATATTCTCCTGTAAGGAGCTTAAACAGCGTTGTTTTTCCGCATCCGTTTACGCCGATAAAACCTATTCTATCTCCGTTTTGCACCTCAAAGCTCATATTGTCAAAAAGAGTTCTTTCGCCAAATTCCATTGAAAGATTATTAACAGTTACAATTGCCATCAAATTCACCACATATAATTATTTGTACTGTTAATAATATCATTTTATATATGTTTTTTCAAGAAAAATGTATAAATGTTATTTCCTGTATTACGTCATAAAACAACACGGTACCGCCGCACAATTAAGAAAAATAATTGTACGGAAAATACCGTGTTTTTTTACCGTTAATTATTCTTAGCAAAGGTTCTTCTTTATTGCGTTAAGAAGTTCGTCATAGGTTTCGTAGGCCTCAAGTTCGGGGTTGTCAGCTTTTATTTTATCGGTGCTTTTAAATAAAAAGCCTGCCTTGCTCGCTTTTATCATACCAAGGTCGTTGTAGCTGTCGCCGCTTGCAATGGTGTCGTATCCTATCGACTGAAGAGCCTTTACGGTTGTATACTTTGAATTTTCGATACGCATTTTAAAGCCTGTAATTTGTCCGTCATCGGCTATTTCAAGCGAATTGCAGAATATTGTCGGCCAACCGAGCTTTTGCATAAGCGGCTTTGCAAATTGTGTAAAGGTGTCGCTTATTATGATAACCTGAGTTAATGTACGCAGTTCGTCAAGAAATTCCTTTGCACCGGGAATGGGATCTATTTTTGAAATTGTTTCTTGGATCTCCTTTATTCCCAAGCCGTGTTCTTTAAGAATACCCAAACGATATTTCATAAGCTTATCGTAATCGGGTTCGTCCCGTGTTGTCCTTTTCAGTTCGGGTATGCCGCTTGCCTCGGCAAACGCTATCCATATTTCCGGCACAAGCACACCTTCAAGGTCCAAACAAACTATATCCATTTTTCTGTCTCCTTTTGCGGTAAAAATATTTTCGGCATTTTCAGCCTAAAATAATTATATCATATATTATTTTATTTTTACATATATTTCCCAATAATTTTCGGCTCGCCGCACAAAGGCTCATCTGTGCGGTTCTCCTTACTGTGTGGAAATGGAATCATCGCTTACGGGGAATGTAAAGTAAGTGTCAGGATACGGCTCGTCCTCAAGCGTAAAATGCCACCACTCGGTATCGAGCGGCTTAAAACCGTTATCAAGCATTATTTTCCTCAGCGTATTTCTGTTTTTGATTTGTTCGTCTGTTAAATCTTTTGTATAATCGGGGTGTGAACGTTCACCGAAGTAATCAAAAACACCGCCCATATCAACTTCCTTTCCCTTACTCATATCAAAGATAGTTAAATCTACGGTACTTCCTCTGCTATGACCGGATTTACTTGCAATGTAACCTTGGTCAAATAATACCGAGCGGCTGTGTTGTAAATTTCCATTAAATATGTTATAATTGTATTGTATAATTTGTTGAATGTTCAATGCACGAACTGCCGAATCAACCGAAAGGGCGTGGTTTATATGCGTATCTTGCTTGCCGAAGATGAACGGGATTTAAACAGGATAATTACTCAAAAACTAAAATCGGACGGATATTCCGTTGACAGTTGTTTTAACGGAAGAGAGGCGTTGGATTTTTTGGATTGTGCCGAATACGATGCGGTCATTTTGGATATTATGATGCCTTATGTTGACGGATTCGGCGTACTGAAACATATTAGAAGTAAGGGAAAAAATACGCCGGTGCTTTTTTTGACGGCAAAGGATTCGGTTGACGACAGAGTAAAGGGACTTGACTGCGGTGCGAACGATTACCTTATAAAACCGTTTTATTTTGAGGAGCTTTCCGCACGGATAAGAGCTATGACAAGAAAAAATTTCGGTATGACGGACAATATTCTGAGCGTTGCGGATTTGGTACTCGACACGGGGGCGCACACCGTTAAAAGAGGCGAAAAGGAAATTTCTCTCTCGTCAAAGGAATATAACCTTTTGGAATATTTGATGAGAAATAAAGGAATTGTACTGTCAAGAGAAAAAATCGAAAATCATATTTGGAATTTTGAATATGAGGGAGGAACAAATATTATTGATGTATACATAAGTTACCTCCGCAAAAAAATTGACGACGGCAATAACAATAAGCTGATTCATACCGTAAGAGGAAGCGGTTATGTAATAAGGGAAAGCAAATGAAAAAATTATCGTTCAGAGTAAAAATAACTCTTTGGTTTTCGTTTATCACCGCATTTATAATTGCGGTTACATTTGGCGTTATTTTTCGTGTCAGCAATGCGGTAACACAAAAAAACATACAGGACAATTTAATCGAAATAACCGAAGCAAATACAGACGAAATAAAATATAAAGACACAATAGACGATACATGGGAAATTCAAGATGACCAATATATAAAATACGGTGACGGGTATTTAGAAATAGACGATGATTTTCTTGATATAGTAAACGGTATTTATTCGGCTCTTTACTATGAAACGGGAACCCTTTTATACGGTGAAAATCCCTTGGCAAAAATAAATGCGGACATACCGTTTTCGGATAATACGGTTCAAACCGTAAACTTTGAAGGAACCGAATATTATGTATTTGACCGCCCGATTTCCGGAGACGGAACCGACGGTCTATGGCTTAGGGGGATAGTTTCAGAAAATCAGGGTACACAACAGCTTGACAGAATAGTAAGTCTTTCGTCTGTTGCTCTGCCGGCTCTGTTGATTTTAGCTGTATTAGGCGGTTATTGGATAGCCGGACGTGCGTTAAAACCGGTATATAAAATTACCGAGGCGGCAACAAAAATAAGTCAAGGAAATGATTTAAACAAGCATATCGAGTCGGGAAAGGGTACAGACGAGCTTCATAGGCTTGTAGATGTTCTGAACGATATGATAAGCCGTTTGAATAAGGCATTTAAAAAGGAACAGCAGTTTACGTCCGATGTATCGCACGAGCTAAGAACTCCTATGTCGGTCATTACGGCTCAATGTGAATATACTCTTGAAAGCACCAGAACACAGGAAGAATATGAGGACGCTTTAAGGGTAATACAGCGTCAGGGAAGAAAAATGTCAAGATTGATTGACGATATGCTTTGCTTTGCACGCCTTGACGGAAACAAAGACAGTTATCCCAAGGAAAAAATAAATCTAAGTATGCTGGTCACGGATATATGCGATGATATGTCGCTTTTAAAAACAAACCATATTGTATTGAGCCGTGACATTCAGCCCGATATATATATATTTGGAAATTCAATGCTGATTTCAAGAATGATTACAAATTTAATCAGCAACGCTTATCGTTACGGAAAAAAAGACGGTAAAATCTTTGTTAAGCTGAGTTGCAGTGACGAGGTTTTGCTTTCGGTTGAGGATAACGGTATAGGGATACCCGCCGAATTGCACGAGAAAATATTTGAAAGGTTTTATCGCGCCGATGAATCACGTTCAACCGAGGGAACAGGCTTAGGGCTTGCAATGGTTAAGGATATTGCGGCATATCACGGCGGCAGTGTTGAAGTAAATTCCGAGAATAAAAAAGGCAGTACGTTTTTTGTGCATATACCCAAATAAATTTTTTTGATTTTTAATGTTTCTTTAATGTTGCGATATTATACTTTAATTACAATATTGAAAGGAGACATTATTATGAAAAAGTTATTCAGTACACCTATCAGAGCAGCAGCTTCTACCGTTTGTATTGTGCTTATTGTTTTGGCTGTAACCGTAATAGTGGGGTTAACACTGAAACATAATTCCGAAATGAATTTGGCACAGTCAGGCAACGCCACATTAAACGGAGCAGGAGCAAAACAATCCGATTCCGCATACATTGCGGATAACAAATCGGATACGGAATCAACATCGCCGGAAAGCGGACAACCGGCTGATTCGTCCAATGCAAACGGTTCGGAATCGAACAAAACCGAAAATCAGGCAGCCACCGATACAAGCAATTCATCACAGGCGAAAAAAATCTCGCTTGAAGAGGCAAAAGCAGCGGCTCTTGCCGATGCAGGACTTTCGGAGTCCGACGTTACCTATACAAAGGCAAAATCGGACTATGACGACAGGGTTGAAGTGTATGACATTGAGTTTTACACCACAGACACAGAATACGAATACGAAATAAAGGCTTCTGACGGAACCGTTTACAAAAAGGAAAAAGAATCTATCCGCAACGGCGGAAATACACAAAACGGCAATGCTAACACAGGCAACAACACACAAAACCCCTCAAACAATTATATCGGACTTGAACGTGCAAAAGAAATAGCCTTGAATTATGCTAAACTGACGGGTTCAGATGTACAATTTTCAAAGGCTGAACAGGAAACCGACAACGGCAAAGTTGAGTACGAAATTGAATTTTATTACAACGGCAAAAAGTATGAACTTACCGTTGACGCACTTTCGGGCGATGTAACAGGTTACAGTGTCGAATCTGCGTCCGCTCAGAACAACAACCAAACAAACACGAATGTTAACAATCCGTCGAATCAGACAAACAACAATAATAACAATCCGTCGAACCAAACAAACAACAATACTAACAAGCCTTCAAATCAGACAAATACGCAAACGAACGGTTCAAATCAAAAAATTTCTCTTGAAGACGCAAAAGCGATAGCTCTTGCCGATGCAGGGCTTTCGGAGTCCAATGTTACCTATACCAAGACAAAATCTGATTATGACAACAGGGTTGAAGTGTATGACATTGAGTTTTACACCACAGACACGAAATACGACTACGAAATAAAGGCTTCCGACGGAACAATTTACGAAAAGGAAACCAAAAGAATAAATGTTGAAAAAAAGCCGGAAACCAACAATTCGGACAATCAGAGCAACGGTTATATAGGTGTTGACCGAGCAAAAGAAATTGCGTTAAATCATGCAAAGCTAAAGGAATCCGATGTAAGATTTTCAAAGGCAAAGCTGGAAAGAGATGACGGAAAATCAGAGTACGAAATTGAATTTGATTACGGCAAAACCGAGTACGAATATACTATTGACGCATATTCCGGTAAAATTACGGACTATGACATTGACACCGATTAAAGGCGCCGAGCCGGCGCTCTCAATTCGCGGCGCAGTGCCTGCGCAGGCGATTCGCGTTGTCGCTCGCTCCGCTCGCTCGTACTGCAAACCAAAACTACATTCGCGCGGCGTAAGTTTATGTTTCCAAAATTAAAAGTTTCGGTCAAGCCTTTTCAAAGGCTTGCGGATTCCAAAGGCGGAGCCTTTGGCGGCGCAGTGCCTGCGCTCTCAATTCGCGTT
>CANQBK010000082.1 GCA_947589485.1 uncultured Clostridia bacterium
TTCACTTCCTTATGAGTATATTATACCACGTTCAAACACTTTTGTTAATGTTTTTACTACTTATTTTCTAACTCCTTAATATTAGTTTATATTCCCATAATTAAAAGTTTCGCTCGCTCCGTTCGCTCGTACTGCAAGCAAAAACTACAATCGCGCGGCATAAGTTTATGTACCCATCATCAAAAGTTTCGGTCAAGGCGCCGAGCCGGCGCGGGCAATTCGCGTTATCGCTCGCTCCGCTCGCTCGTACTGCAAACGATAAGTACGTTCGCGCGGCGTAAGTTCATGTAATCCGTAGTCAAGTTTTTTGCGCAGCTTTTTTTTAAAAAAGCTGCCGGATTCCAAAGGCGGAGCCTTTGGCGGCGCCGAGCCGGCGCAGGCAATTCGCGTTGTCGCTCACTCCGTTCGCTCGTACTGAGATCCAAAAGTACATTCGCGCGGCGTTAGTTTATATTCCCATAATCAAAAGTTTCGTTCAATCCCTTAATTTTAATTATATCATATTTACAAAATATATGTCTATACATTCAAACGAATTTGTCAGAAATATATATTTTGATTTGTTAAGACAGTAAACGGTTTTGTTGTAAAAAAATATAAAATAGGTTATAATATTTTTATATGAATTTTTGTGGAGGTATTTTTATGAAAGACGGCTTTTTGCGTATGGCGTGCGCAACTCCCAAAATTAAGGTTGCCGATTGCGGCGGCAATGCAAAAAAAATTGTCGCTATGGCAAAAGAGGCTGCCGACAACGGCGCTTCGCTTATCGTTTTTCCTGAACTTTGTATAACAGGATACACATGCTCGGATTTGTTTTTACAAAAATCGCTTCTCGTTTCTGCGGAAACGGCGCTTTCCGATATAGCTCGGCAAACAAGCGGGCTTGATGCCGTTGTAATCGTCGGGGTTCCCGTTGCGGCAGGCTCTTCACTGTACAACTGCGCTGCGGTTTTATGCAGGGGTGAGCTTCTTGGTCTTGTACCAAAAATAAATATTCCGAATTATTCGGAATTTTACGAATTAAGACACTTTACTCCGGGAAATACAGAACAACCGATTAAGGTGCGGATACTTGACCGTTTTGTAGAGCTTACACCAAATATAATATTTGAATGTTCGGAAATGCCGGAGTTTAAAATAGGGGTTGAAATATGTGAGGATTTGTGGGCAGCCGAACCTCCGTCGGGAAAACTGGCGCTTTCCGGGGCAACGGTAATAGCTAATCTATCGGCAAGCGATGAGGTTATAGGAAAAGCCGACTATCGCCGTATGCTTGTAAAATCGACCTCGGCAAGGCTTCTTTCGGCATATCTTTATTGCAGCGCCGGTATGGGCGAAAGCACAACGGATATGGTATTTTCGGGGCATAACATAATATGCGAAAACGGAACGGCTCTTGCCGAGGCAAAACGATTTACAACAGGTATAATATATGCCGATGCGGATTTGCAAAAACTTGAGGGTGAACGCAGACGCTCAAATACGTTTGTCGAAACCGTAAATATGAATACCGTATTTTTCCATTTGCCCGTTAAACAGCTAAATCTGAACCGATATATAAGCAAAACGCCTTTCGTCCCCGAAAACCGAGATAACCTTAACGAACGCTGTGAGGAAATTCTGTCCGTTCAGTCCGTGGGACTTGCAACACGCATTGAACACACAAACGCAAAATCGGTCGTTATAGGTCTTTCGGGAGGTCTGGATTCGACACTTGCCCTTATTGTAGCGGTTCACGCAATGGATATGCTGAAACGTGACCGAAAAGATATTATCGCCGTTACAATGCCGTGCTTCGGTACAACAAAACGTACAAAAAGCAATGCGGAAATCCTTGCGGACAGCTATGGAGTTTCGTTTTATGACATTGACATATCGGACTCCGTAAAACAGCATTTCAAGGACATCGGACAGGATATAAACAATTATGACGTAACCTATGAAAACAGTCAGGCACGCGAACGGACACAAATACTTATGGATATTGCAAACAAAACGGGGGGCTTTGTTATCGGAACAGGCGATTTATCAGAGCTTGCGCTTGGCTGGGCAACATACAACGGCGACCATATGTCAATGTATGCTGTTAACGCTTCTATTCCCAAAACGCTTGTACGTTATCTTACGTTATACGAAGCCGAACGCTCCAAAGGTATTTTGAAAAAATCACTTACCGATATACTTGATACACCCGTAAGTCCGGAGCTTTTGCCGCCGAAGGACGGGGAAATATCGCAGAAAACCGAGGATATTGTCGGTCCCTATGAATTGCACGACTTCTTTTTGTATTATTTCGTCCGTTTCGGTTTTACCTCCGATAAAATTTTCAGGCTTGCCAAAATTGCGTTTAACGGTTTATACGATGACGAAACAATAAAAAAATGGCTCCAAACATTTATGCGCCGTTTCTTTTCTCAACAGTTTAAGCGTTCGTGCCTGCCCGACGGTCCAAAGGTCGGAACGGTCACGCTCTCACCAAGAGGCGACTGGCGTATGCCGAGTGACGCGGTAAGTACAGTTTTTATGCCGAAAGACTAACAGCCGAAATAAGTTTTACGGCGGCTTTCTGATAACTTACGAAATGACACCGCCTTTACTACAAAAAATATTTGTAATATTATAATATTTATATAAAATAAAACAAAGTGAAAGGAAAATAAAAATGAATGTAAGACAGGAATCTCTTAAAAAACATTACGATTGGCAGGGTAAAATTGAAGTGGTATCAAGAGTACCTATTACAAATTCGGAGGAGCTTTCCCTTGCTTATACTCCGGGAGTTGCAGAGCCTTGCCTTGAAATACAAAAGGATTATGACAAATCGTTTAAGCTCACAAGAAGAAAAAACCTTGTTGCGGTTGTCACGGACGGTACAGCTGTACTCGGACTGGGAGATATAGGTCCCGAAGCGGGAATGCCGGTTATGGAGGGCAAGTGCGCTTTGTTTAAGGCTTTTGCAGATGTTGACGCTTTTCCGATATGTGTACGCTCAAAAGACGTTGACGAAATCGTGCGTACTGTTTATCTTATTTCGGGCAGTTTCGGCGGAATTAACCTTGAAGATATTGCCGCTCCGAGATGCTTTGAAATTGAGCGCAAACTGAAAGAAATATGTGACATTCCCGTATTCCACGATGACCAGCACGGTACGGCGGTAGTGGTTGCCGCGGCTGTACTTAACTCTATGCGTCTTGTCGGCAAAGATATTAAGGATATTAAAGTTGTTATTAACGGTGCAGGCTCGGCAGGAATCGCAATAGCAAAACAGCTTATAAATATGGGTGTACAAAATCTTATTTTATGCGACCGTTTCGGAATTATATGCAAAGGCGGCGAAAACCTTAACTCCGAACAGGCTCTTATGTCCGAAGTCACAAATAAAGGACTTTTAACGGGTACGCTTTCCGACGCTATGGTCGGAAGTGACGTATTTATAGGAGTTTCGGCGCCCAACGTCGTAAGCGAAGATATGGTAAGGTCGATGAATAAGGATTCGGTTGTTCTTTCAATGGCTAATCCCACTCCGGAAATTATGCCCGATAAAGCCAAAAAGGCAGGTGCAAGAATTGTAGGAACGGGTCGTTCCGATTTCCCGAACCAGATAAACAACGTCCTTGCTTTTCCGGGAATTTTCCGCGGTGCGCTTGACTGCCGTGCAAAAGAGATAAACGAAGATATGAAAGTCGCCGCATCACACGCAATAGCTTCTTTAGTTTCCGATAAGGAACTTTCAGATGATTATATTTTGCCTTACGCATTTGATAAGCGTATCGGACAAGCCGTTGCAGATGCCGTAATCAATGCGGCAAGAGCTTCCGGCGCCGCAAGGGAATGAACCCGTTCAACCGGTCTGACGTTTCCCTTGTACTGAATATCGGTGCGTTACGGATAAATTCGTGTCAAAATTTAACGGCACTTAGGATATATGAAAATATTTGACTATAAATTAAATAAGGTGAAAAATATGAAAAACTTAATTTCTGTTTTTGCTGACACAAAAAATCATTGTAAAAATGACGAAGAACTTGTACAGTCAATCAACAATACGATTAATAATCAATACATAGTTGCGGAAAACGAAAATATTGAATATACTACTCACGAAAATAAATTTGATAAACCCGCTAATATTGTTGTTTCCGCAAAACGCAGTTTCCAAGCCGCAGAGGAATATAGAGGAAGTAAAACCTGCGTATTGAATTTTGCATCTGCAAGGAATCCGGGCGGCGGTGTAATTACAGGTTCTTCCGCACAAGAGGAATGTTTGTGCAGGTGCAGTACACTGTATTTTGCCATCAGTGACGAAAAAATATATTTGAATTTCCACAAAAAGCACGATGACCTTATAAAACAAAAGAAAATGAATTTGCTTTATAACTCGGACTGCATATTCTCTCCCGATATTACGGTGTTTAAATCAGATGACGGAAATTATACTCTGCTTCCCGAAAGCGAAAGATATTTTGTTGACGTTATTTCATGCGCCGCTCCGAACCTTTCGTGGTATATACCGAATGAAATAAAAGGCGAAGAAACAAAAATCGACCCCGAAAAACTTAAAAATTTGCATAAAAGCCGCGCAAGGAGAATTTTGGATATTGCCAAGGCAAACGGTGAAGAATCTCTTATACTCGGAGCATTCGGGTGCGGTGTGTTTAGAAACCCTCCGTACATTACCGCACAAGCATGGGCGGAAACTTTGAGCGACTATATGTACAGCTTTAAAAATATTGAATTTGCCGTTTACTGTAACCCCTCAAAACCGTCAAAAAATTATATTGCGTTTAACGAGGTTATTACAAAGGCTTTTTGCTGAATGTTTGACAAATTGCAAGTTAATATATTTTACCATAAGTATTATATATTTTATATTATACTTTCAGTATAGTATTTCTTGTTGGTTGAAATAAAAAATCTTACTGTAAAAGTACGAAACGAATCAATAACTATCACTTAGAAATCCTTAACGTGCTATGCGCCTATTAATTGCCCAAACAATTATTATGACTTAATTTCATTTATATTTTATATTTTCCGTGAATATTGCATTTTGATTTTGAATATGATATAATAGACCCATAAACGAGATAAAGTCCATTGGACTATAAAACAACCCCCGTTAAAGTGTGCAAGACTTTAACGGGGGTCTGTTCATTTCTCCATAAAGGTCGGCTGACATAAACCGCAGGCTCATTACTGTTTCTTATCTCTGTCGAACCATTTGCAAACAGAATAAAATTAGCAAATCAGTGCAGATTTAGCGGTTCATAAACGTATTATACTTTAAGTAATTTCTATATATGTTATACTTTAGGTATAATATATTATGTTTGCTTTTTGTAGATTTACGACATTAAATGTAAAACTCCAAAAGAAAGTGCCAAGGTTTTTACACCCTGACGCTTTTTGTTTATACCTTATGATTTACCTCGGTTACGTTTTCGGATTTTTGTAACTTTGATTTTTCCATATATGAATCAATTTTGTTTTGCTTTATGTATTTAAAAGCATAGCTTAATCCAAAACCTATCATAATCCAAAAAATAAACACTCTGTATGAATCGTCAACCAAAAGCGATACCTCAAACATTGAATAAACACAATATGCCGCACAAAACGAAACAATTGCAACAAGAACATTTCCGTCACGTTCGTTTTCTTTACGGAATTTAAATATTGATTTTAACATTGTTTTTGCAACAGTTAAAGCAAAAACCATAAATATGTTAAATCCAACCAAACCAAAGCTGACTAATATTGTAATCAACCCGTTATGAAAATCCACATATTTAAAATCACCAAGCTGAGTATATTTTATACCGCCCAGATATTTCGTACCGTAATCGACTATATTTGCCTTGCCTATTCCCATAACGGGATAATGCTCAAAGAGAGAAAGCGCCTGACGCCACAAAACAAAGCGTCCGCTGTCAATGTTTTTATTGTTATGCTTAAACTGCGTTTCGTTTTTTTCTGCATCGGATTTCAGGTCTGTATCGTCCTCAATCTTTACGCTGCCGTTTTGGTCGGCTTTTATTCCCATTGAAATATGGGAATTTGATTCCCCCGACGTAATAAGAAGCGATACACCGTTTTGCGTAACAACTCTCAAACTCACACAGGCGGCAATTATTATAACAAACGAAAGAGCCGCCGCAGTAAGCCGCATAAAGAAACGTTTCCGTTTAGGTTTGCCGAAATCCCTGAATACACCGTAAAACGCATAAAAACAAAAGTATGTGACAATGAAAAGCAAGGTGTCGTTGCTGTCCGTAAGAAACACAGAAACAATATTGATGACGGCACAGACTATGCAATATACTTTGAATTTGGTGTTTATAGAACCGTCGGCTTTTTTTATTTTCCACAAAAGATGACACGAAACAAGAGCCATTACAGCATAAAATGCGTTTACGTTTGCGTTAGGTATAACTCCCACAAATCTGTTCTCATGTATTCCAAAGTCGAATCCGTTTATATGAACACCGCTCGGATAAACTGCAAGAACAACAAGTCCCGCTATCATAAGCAGGGTTGTTACCGCCGTCAATATGTGAAGAAGTCTTTTCATTTCTTTTTTTATGCGGAAATTGCTTTTTTCCGAATGTATACCGTAGAACATAAAAAAACATACGGCAATCATATATAAGGAAAACAAGTTTTCTATGAAATTAGACGTACAATGCAGCAAAACGGATACCGATGCGCCTATAAGAAACAGATAAATTATCCGACGGTAACGTACCCTTTTTATTCCGCCCTGCACAATCATTTTTTTAATAAAAATATATACCGACCATACTACGGCGACCGACATAAAGGAGTAGTACAGCCAAGGAAACATATATCTTACATCACAAAATAACACACACATAAGAGCAAGACGAAAATATGATGTATTATCCAAAAATTTAAATATTTTTTTAAGTGCCGGCAGAGAAGCTGATTTTAAATTCAAACTACCACCTCAATAATCCTTTGTTATACTTTACCCTATTACAATTAAAAATTATACACTATCAATATTTTAAATTCAATTACAAAAATTGACGAACAATTTACAAAAAAATCAAAAATTTGTTTTTTTTGCTATATATACGACGATGCGGATTTTTTGTAATCGGCACATAAGCCCGCCTAACAAAATCGTGCCGGCTGTGAAGTATGGTTTTTGACATTTATTGATTTTAGCGCATCATAAACTGTTGAAACTTAATGATTATTGTGCTAAAATTTAAAATGTTAAAAGCATACCAAAATATTTTACAAAAAGGAAACTTTGAAAAGGGGCGGGATTTATGTGCGGATTATGCGGATTTACGGGTCAGATAATTGACAGGGACAAGGTTATTGAAAATATGACCGATGTTATTACTCACAGAGGACCCGACAGTGTCGGTTACTATAAAGACGACTGCATTTCTATGGGCTTTCGGCGTTTGAGTATTATCGACCTTGACAGCGGACATCAGCCGATTTACAACGAGGACAAAAGCCTTGTGCTTATGTTTAACGGAGAAATTTACAACTATCGCAAACTTAGGGAAGAACTTATTGAAGCAGGACATAAATTCCGCACTAATGCGGATTCGGAGGTACTCGTCCACGGTTTTGAACAGTGGGGAGAAAAAATGCTTGACCGTCTGCGCGGAATGTTTGGATTTGCCATATATAACACCAAAGATAAATCTATATTTATCGCAAGAGATTTTTTCGGAATAAAACCTATGCACTATGCCGTTATTGACGGTGAGCTTGTTTACGGCTCCGAGATAAAAAGCATACTCGAATTTCCAAAATATAAAAAGAAATTTAACCGTAAGGCGCTTGACAACTATCTTTCTTTTCAATATGCGGTTCCGCCGGAAACATTCTTTGAGGGCATTTACTGCCTTCTCCCCGGACATTATATGTGGTACCGTGACGGAAAGGTAAAAACTACCCGTTACTTTGAAGCGACTTTCGAGCCTAACAATGAACTTACGATTGACGAAACCGTTGATAAAATAGAGAAAGTTTTTGAAGATTCGGTAAACACACACAAAATCAGCGATGTTGAAGTCGGCTGTTTCCTTTCCAGCGGTGTTGACTCAAGCTATGTTTCAACATATTTTGCCGATCAAAAAACATTTACTGTCGGATTTGACTTTGGAGAAAAGTATAATGAAATAAGTTGGGCTGAAAATCTTTCAAAAGAAATAGGTGTTGAGCATCATACTCATCTTATTCAGTCGGAAGAGTTTTGGGCCGCCGTACCCCGCGTACAGTACCAAATGGATCAACCCCTCGCCGACCCGTCCTGCATTGCCCTGTATTTTGTATCAAAGCTGGCAAGTGAATATGTAAAGGTTGTGCTTTCCGGAGAGGGAGCCGACGAGCTGTTCGGGGGATATACAGTATATAACGAACCGCACGTTTTCAAAACATATCAAAAAATTCTGCCTCAGAAACTGCGCTACGCACTTGCAAGAAGCGCAAAAAAATGGCCCCATATAAAAGGCAGGGGCTATATTATGAGAGGCGCCAGAAAAACCGAGGATAAATTTATCGGAAACGCCTTTATGTACGATGATGAAGAAAAGCGCAAAATTCTTAAAGATAATTCAATTGTCACACGTCCTCAGGACCTTTGCAAAAAATTCTATGACAGAGTAAAGAATTATGACGAAGAAACAAAAATGCAGTATCTTGATATAAACCTATGGATGGTAGGCGACATTCTTCTTAAGGCTGACCGTATGAGTATGGCAAACTCTCTGGAGCTTAGAGTTCCTTTCCTTGACAAAGAGGTATTTAAGGTTGCGCGTTCCGTACCCACCAAATACCGTATAGCTCACGGAACAACAAAATATGCTATGAGGCAGGCCGCTCTCAGGCATTTGCCGAAAGCAACCGCCGAAAAGAAAAAGCTCGGTTTCCCCGTTCCCACAAGAGTATGGTTAAGAGATGAGAAATACTATAATATTGTAAAAGAAATGTTTAAATCCCCAACAGCCGAAAAATTCTTTAACACGGACGTTATCGTGTCTTATCTTGACGACCACTTTAACAACAAAGAGGATAACAGCCGCAAAATATGGACGATATATGTATTTTTGGTTTGGTACAACATTTTCTTTGGCGATGAAGATAAGATAAACCGTCCCGAGGGAACCACACGTCCGTCAAATAAATTATAATTTTATATCATACCGAGCGCAGTGCCCGCGCCGCCAAAGGCTGCCTGCCTTTGGAATCCGCAAGCCTTTGAAAAGGCTTGAGCGAAACTTTTAACTATGGATACATAAACTAACGCCGCGCGAATGTATTTATTGCTTTCAGTACGAGCGAACGGAGTGAGCGACAACG
>CANQBK010000083.1 GCA_947589485.1 uncultured Clostridia bacterium
GACAGCTTTGTTATAATAACACTTTGTTTCTTTTTTGTCAACACCTTTTTTTATTTTTTTGTACCTTTTCTACTTTGAGTATAAATTTTCCTTTCTTTATTTTATATCTCCACGTTTTTTTACTATTTGTAATTTATATTGCAATTTATTGCGCTTATCAGTGCTATATATTTATACAACAAGTAATATTATACCGTTAGTATACTAAAATATTCAAGAACAAAAATATGCTTTTAAGTCATAATTATACAAATAGTTATACTATACCATTAGTATTATACGCTTTGTTATATTATACTATTTGTATCTAAACATTATACCATACGTTATATTATACAATTTGTATTAATAATATCAAAATCAGACTTAATAATAAACCGCCCTCGAATAGATATTATTGACCCAAACAGACAATAATATTACTATATATAATGTAACGCAAAGTAACGCAAAATATTCAGAACATTTTTACCGTCCACGACGCAAACAGTATTCCGAGAATATCTGCCGTCAGCGCCGCAGGAACAGTATGCCTTGTCTTTTTTATACCCACGGAACCAAAATAAACCGCAATCGCATAAAACGTCGTTTCCGTCGAACCCGCTATAACCGACGCCGTTCTGCCCACAATACTGTCCGCCCCGTACTTTTCAAATATATTGTTAAGAATTGCAAACGAACCGCTTCCTGTAACCGGACGCATAAGTCCGAGCGGTACAACTTCGGGCGGTATACCCAAAAAGGAACATACGGGTGACAGCAGGTTCGATACAATATCAAAAAAACCGGACGCCTCAAGCATACTTACCGCTATCACCAAACCTATTAATGACGGGGCAATCGAAATAAGGGAGCTTATTCCCTCGCGCGCTCCCATACCAAACACATCGAATAAATCAACCTTTTTTAACGCACCGAACACCACAACGAAAACTATAACAGCAGGAACAACGTAATCACCTATATGAGCCATACCATCAACTCCAAACAGACAGGACTTTTGCCACAATAAGACCCGATACAAGCGACAGCACGGACGCTATCCAAATATACGGCAAAATATAATACGGGTCGGCACTCCCCGCCGCCTGACGCATTGCGGCTATTGTTGTTGGTATGAGCTGTACGGACGCGGTATTTATTACAACAAACATCACCATACCGTTGTTTGGAGAGGTTCTGAGCGTATTGTTCTTTTGCATTTCTTTCATTGCGGCAATTCCGAGAGGCGTTGCCGCATTTCCCAGTCCCAATATATTTGCTGTTATATTTGCGCTTACGGCGCCCATGGCGGCTTTGTTTTCTTTATACTCCGGCATAAGCATACCCAAAATCGGCGAAAGGAGCTTTGCGGCTTTTTGAGTAATACCTCCCTTGTCGGCAATTTTCATAATTCCCGTCCATAAACACATCGAACCTGCCATTGATATTAAAAGCTGTATTGATTTATCGGCGCCGCCAACCGCCGCTTTTGAAAGCTGTTCCGTTCTGCCCGTTAATATAGAACAAAAAACGCTCAACACCATCATACCGAACCATATATAGTTAAGCATATTGTCACTTTCCTTTACAAGATTGTCAGATGTTCCGAAAAATACCAATTTTACACATTGTGTCAAGAACATCAATTATGTCACAATTATGTTAATTCGGCAATATTGCTCCCAATACTTTGCATTTAAATTTTTGGCTTATCTGCTGTTTTTGTCGGCTTTTTTACCTTTATGTCGAATAATTATCAAAATAAATTAAAAACCACAATAATTCAAAAAAAAAATCTTTTTTTCGATTTAATCTATTGACAATTTTGGCAATAAATAGTACCATAAATATACAAGATATTTTGTTTTTGTACTTTTTATTTCAAACTAAAAATTTTATTAAGGAGGGCTTTACTAATGAGAGCAATTGGCTGTGTACGACAAATAGATAAATTAGGCAGACTTGTTTTACCGTCAGATATAAGAAAAACATTGAACATTACCGATGGTGTGGACTCCGTGGAATTTTTCATTGACAACGACAGTGTTATTATCAAAAAATACCGCCCATCGTGTATCTTCTGCAATTCCCCCGAAAACATTATAAACTATAAAAAACAAATGGTATGTCAAGAGTGCCTTGACGAATTAAAAAACGGTAAAATTTAATTCCCGCTATACAGTCCTTGTGCGTCAAATATATATGCCGCACAAGGGCTGTATTTCTTTAACGGCATACAAAAAGTCTTGAAATTTACATTCTTTTATATTAATCTATTATTATGATTCAAATTACAAATTTATCACTTCAGGAGAATAAAATGAATATTAAGGGACTTTTTAAAAATAACGAAACCGTATTGACGGACGGTGCAATGGGAACATATTTTTCCGAACTTACAGGCGTCGACCATTCTGCCTGCGAAACATACAATATTATAAAACCCGAGCTTATAAAACAAATCCACAACAAATATATATCCGCCGGAGCGCGTATAATACGCACCAACACATTTTCGGCAAACACTTTTTCTCTTGGATTGCCGAGAGAAGAAATCTCTCGAATAATTACAAAGGGATATGAGATAGCCGCTGAATGTGCCAACGGAAACGCCGTTGTATGTGCAAACATAGGCGGCATATATGACAACCGCCATACTTCGGAGGAAATTATAAAAGAATACAAATTTACTGCGGACACATTTATTTCTGCCGGCGCAAAAACCTTTATATTTGAAACTCTGCCGAGCCTTGAAACAGTTATGCCGGCAATCGACTATATTTTGAGCATTAAGCCGGACGCCGAAATAATAACGTCATTTACTGTTCTTCCCGACGGTCGTACTCGTTCGGGACTTTCGGTTCCTATGCTGATTAAAAGCATTGAGCAAAATAAAGCCAAATTAACAATGGTGGGTTTCAACTGCGGGTGCGGCGCCTTACAGATGTTTAAGCACGCCGTACCGTTTTTTTCATACATTAAACAAAACACCGATTTGTATACAATAGTTATGCCGAATGCAGGTTATCCGTCCGTTGAAAACAACCGCACGGTTTTTACGTCCACTCCTGCGTATTTTGCCGAACAGACCGCACGGTTTATTCCTTACGGAGTATCCGCGATAGGCGGCTGCTGCGGTACAAATCCGAAGTTTATAAAACTGCTCGGAAAATTATTGGACAAATGCGAAGAGTCCGAAAAGAAATCCGCAGACATAAATTATCCGGTACATATCAAGGCTCCGTCTGCGTCAATATTGGCGGAAAAAAAATTTATACTTGCCGCCGAGCTTGATCCTCCAAATACGTCAGATCTTACAAAGCTCATCCGCTCCGCCGAAATGCTCAAGGAAAGCGGAGTAGACATAATAACCGTTTCCGACTCTCCGCTCGGCCACGCAAAAATGGACTCGGTAATTTGTTCCGCACGAATAAAGCGTGATACAGGCATTGATACACTGCCGCATATATGCTGTCGTGATAAAAATTTAAACGCTTTAAGGTCCGTTCTTCTGGGCGCACACTCCGAAGGAATACGCTCTGTTCTTGCCGTAACAGGCGACCACATAGCCGAAAACGACAGAGGCATAGTAAAGCCCGTATTTAATGTTGATTCCACACATCTTATGAAGTTGATTTCTCAAATGAATGATGATTTATTTTGCGACTCCCCCATTATAATAGGCGGAGCGTTTGACCCTGCGCCCGAAAAAGCAAAGTTTTCGCTTAACCGTCTTGACAAAAAGATAAAGAACGGAGCATCGTTTATTCTTACGCAGCCGGTATTTTCCGAGGAAGCGGCGGAAATAACGGATATGGCACGCGATAAAGGAATTAAGGTGCTTATCGGAATAATGCCTATGGTAGGATACAGAAACGCGAATTTTATGAAAAATGAAGTTCCGGGAATGAACATTCCTCAAGAGCTTGTTGAGCGTTTTGATATTAATATGACAAGGGACGAGGCGGCGGAAACGGGCATAGAAATCGCTGTTGATATAGCAATGCGTATGAAACCTCACGCCGACGGTTTTTACTTTATAACACCATTTAACAGAGCGGAAATAATAAGCGAAATAATAAAACGCTTAAACATTTGATAATAGCCGACGCAATGTAAATTTGAAATTTGAAAGTAAGTATAAGCGAGTAAAATCAAGAATATTTAGGAAAACGCGAGTTTGCCGAACGGTAAATTAAAAATTTGCAAAAAAATCTTGACTTGAACTATAAATTGTGGTATTATCAATTCTGTTGTTGAGAGTATGTCGTTTTTGATATGCTTAATGAATATAAAAAGATAATTCAGGGAGGAATTACACTATGTCTACTTATATGGCAAAAGCAGGTGAAGTTGAACGTAAGTGGTACGTTGTGGACGCAACCGATAAGCCGCTCGGCCGTCTTGCCGTTCAAGTTGCAGACCTTCTTCGCGGAAAGAATAAAACCACCTTTACGCCCCATGTTGACTGCGGCGATTTCGTTATTGTTACAAACGTTGAAAAGGCTATTCTTACCGGCAAAAAGGCTGAACAGAAATTTTACTATCATCACACCGGTTATATAGGACATTTGAAGGCTGTACGTTACGACAATCTTATGGAAAACAAACCGGAACTTGCTTTGGAACTTGCTGTTAAGGGTATGGTTCCGAGCAATACGATTGGCCGTAAGGCTCTTACAAGACTTCATATTTATAAGGGCAGCGAGCATAAGCATGAGGCTCAGAAACCTATTGTATTAGAGTGATAAGCAAGGAGGCAATATATTATGTACGATAAGACACCGTATTTTTACGGAACAGGCAGAAGAAAAAGCTCCGTTGCCAGAGTAAGACTTTACAAAGGCACCGGCAAGGTAACAATCAATGAAAGAGATATTGATGATTACTTTGGTCTTGAAACACTTAAACTCATAGTTCGCCAACCTCTTTCGCTTACCGAAACCGAAGCACAGTTTGATGTTGTATGCAGAGTTTCGGGCGGCGGCGTTACCGGTCAGGCAGGCGCTATACGTCACGGCATTTCAAGAGCACTTCTTCAGTATGACAATGAGAATCTTCGTCCAAAGCTCAAAAAGGCAGGATTCCTTACTCGTGACCCTCGTATGAAGGAAAGAAAGAAGTACGGTCTCAAAGCCGCACGTCGCGCTCCGCAGTTCAGCAAGAGATAATTCAAAGGTTCACAGAAGAAATTCAGCAAGCCTTGGAAACCACAGTGTTTCCAAGGCTTTTCTTTATTTTCAGGAACAAATCAAAGGTCTGTCCAAACACCTGAAAATCTGCCCATTAGTAACACGATAGAAACAAGTTAGTAACACAGAATTATTGGTCTTGTGCAAGACTTTTTGAATCTTGTGCAAGATATGAAATGACCGCTTTCCTGACTTCCAATTTGGTTCTACAATGAACTTTGTGACCATCCTTGAATGTGATGTTATATCCATCATGTGTGTCTCCTGTCAATAATCTGATTTGTTCCTTGTTCTTTTCTGCTATCTGCAAAGAATCAAACATTCTCATTTTGTCTTGATGCATCAGGTCAATAATATATGCATTCAATGACATTCCCTTTTCAGAAGCAAGTGTTTTGAAGACTTCTTTCATTCCCTTTGGAACTGCAAGATGTATTCTGTCATAATGTTCTTTATTGAATTTATTTTTATATTCTGTTTTCTTCATCATGACACCTTCTTTCAGATTTTGTTGATTGCTTCAAGTTTGATTGGAAGTTCCAAATGTGTGTAAACCGTTTCAGTGACGCCTTGTCCTTTATGACCAACAATCTTCTTGATGGTCCTATCATCCACACCTGCTTCTGTCAACATGCTAATGCAGGTGTGTCTTGTGTCATGTGGTCTGTGTTTCAAGTTCATTTGTTCCATCAGCGGTGTCCAATATGAATCATAATAATTTCTATATGTGAAAGGCTGATTGTCAGGTGTGCAAATCAGGTGGTCACAATCTTTCTGCATCCAATGTTCAAAGAATGGAACAACCTTTTCTGCAATAGGAACTTCCCTTATTCCTGATTCTGTTTTGGATTCTTTCACAAAGAACCATCTTTCATCAATATGAATGTCCTTCTTTTCAAGGTCAAGCAGTTCACCAATTCTGACACCTGTATATATCAGAATCAGAATAACAGAAATATATTCATTCCCTTCCTGATGCTTCCACACAGTTTGAATCTGATTCTTTGAAAAAGGCTTTCTGTCATATGCGTTTGGATTTCCTGCTTTTTTAATATCAATATATCTTATCATATTCCTTTTGTCCTTGGACACAATTTCATGTTTGACAGCATAATCATACATCAGACCAAGTGTGACCTTCAATTTTTTCAAGGTTGGTGAATTCTTTCCTGATTCATCACAGACCTTTTGAAAATGGTCAAGTTTGATGTCAACCAATCGCATGTCTTTTATTTTTTCACACAGCTTCCATGAAGCCTTGACACCATTTATGTTTGATTTGGAGACTGTTTCAAAGTGTGGTTCTGACCACTTGTCATATAATTCTTCAAGTGTCATCTGTTCAATATGCAAGTCAAATGGGTCTGCATTATAATCTGCAAGTGCTTGAAGTGCTTCCTGTCTTGTAGGATAAAAACCAACAAATTTGTATATTGGAAAAGACCTCTGCTTCACAGGGTCATCTTTCCATCCAATAGTTTTTCTTGCACACCAAGGGTTTCTTCTGTGTCCCGAAAGTTTGTAAACACTTCCAAATCCATTTGGTAATTTCATAAAAAATCACATCCTTCCTAAATTTTGATGCAAAAATCTAAGGGATGTGATATAATAAGATTTGCGGTTCTTGGAGTATCACACCCAAGGATTTTTACAAAGACCATTCTGAATTGCAGTTCAGGGTGGTCTTTTTTTTTGTTTGCATTTCTTGGTCATCCTGTTCACCTTGAACCGCTGAAACATCAATAAAATCAAGACTTTTCAGGATTTTTGGTTCAAGCGGTTCTTGGTGTCCTATATATTTCTATATTCTTTTATTTTTATAAAAAAATTTTTCTTATATCCTATATTTTTTATTATAAAAAATATTTTGAAAATAAGAACATAACCAAGAACTGCAAGAACTTTTTTCAAATTTTCCTTGAAACATCAGTGTTTTAAGCGGTTCAAGGTAGGTTCTTGCAATTCCTGCTTGACCGCTTGTTTTTCTTCATCAGACAATGATTCATACATAGTCAAAACCATTTCAACCTTGTCTGAACTGAATTTCTTTGGTTCTTCATCAGATTGAAGAAAAAATGAAGTAATGGAAGAAGTCAATGAACCAATCAGACCTATTCCAATAATCATCAGCAAAGAAGCAACAATTCTTCCTGCATTGGTTGCAGGTGACAAATCACCATATCCAACAGTTGTTGCAGTCACAAAAGACCACCACAAAGCATCTTGGAACTTCATCTGTTCAAAGTACATCATTCCAAATGTTGCAGAAAGAATGGATGCACCTGAAAGCATCAATACATATTTGAAACCATTTGTATTTAGAAATTTCTTGACCTTTGTCATCATTCTTGCAGATAATGAACCGATTCTGAACAGCTTGGTGAACTTTGCAAATCTCAAAAGTTTGCTGAACTTCAAAATCCTAAATATCCTGAAAGCAGAATTGAATGGAATAATTGCAATCAGGTCAAAGATATTTTCCTTGAAAAATTTCTTTTTATCATAAGCAAATACAAATCTGACTATGTAATCAATCACAAATATTCCATAAATAATATTGTCAATCCATTGCTGAACAGTTGTCAGACCTTTGGTGAAGTCAATAATTGCAAAAGTTACAGATACAACACACAAAATGCAAATTGTGATGTTGTATATTTTTTTCTTCATTAGAGTTTTCCCCTTAATTCAACCACTTTTCCAATAATTTGAATAGGCTTGTCCAATATGTCCTGATTGCTGAAATACATTGGTGCATATGTAGGATTGAATGAAACAAGGCTGATTCCTTCTTCATGTTTTATTAGTTTTTTGCAACAAGCATCATCACCATTGACCTTTGCAATCACAATGTCCCCTGTGTCTGCATCCGCTTGTTGTCTGACAATTACAACATCACCTTCAATCATTCTTGGTGACATTGAATCCCCTTTGATTTGCAATCCAAAGAATTCACCTGTTCTTGCTAACTTTACAGATATTTCTTCCCAATCAAGAATTTCTTCAACTGCTTCAAGCGGAATTCCTGCAACTACTGTTCCAAGAACAGGAATCAACTGACCTTTTTCATATTTCTTTGTTTCGTCTGCAAGTGCTTCTGTGTCAATTGTCTTGTTCCATCCTTGAATGATTGCTTCCCGCTCAGTTCTAAAGTCTGATTCACCCAAAAGATAAGCAACTGAAACACCAAAATATGATGACAGTTTACCCAAAGATTCTTGATTTGGATTCTTTGTTTTCCATTTGGATGTTGAAGCAGTTCCAAGTCCTGCTTCCTTTTCTAACTTCCTTTTTGAAATACCTTTTTCAGCACAAAGTGCTTCCAATCTTTCCATGAATGTCATAGCGTCCACACCTTTCTAAACATATTCACAAAAAATTGCAGAAAAATTTCAGCGAAAACACTTGACAACGCAGAACAAGTTCAGCAGTTGTCAATAATTTTCGCTGAATTTATTCTGTATATTTTATTAAGAAAGGGGTTAGACAGATGTCAGAATTTGAAAAACAGGTAAAAAAAGCACTGATTGACCGCAACATGACAATGGGTGACCTTGCAGAAGCACTTGGAATTTCTCTTTCATACGTTTCAGACCTTATCAAAGAAAAACGGAACAATGAAGAACAGATTGCAAGAATAAAGGATTTCCTGAACCTGTCTGATGCAGGTGGAAGTGCATGAAGAACAGATTGACAGTAAGGAAGGTTGCTGAATTGATGGGTGCTTCTGAATGGTTTATTAGAAGGGGGTTGCAACTTGGCACGTTCCCTTGGGGATATGCGGTAAAGACATCTTCAAAATTTACCTATTGGATTTCACCTGTTAAATTTACAGAATGCACAGGAATTGAGGTGTGAACAATGCCAAAAGAAAATTGTTTGGAACACATGGCAAGGATTGATGGGCAAAGAAAAATTGCTGATTTCATTGTCAAGCAAAAGCAGGACTATTGGTTCAAAGTCAAATATGCGGAAATTCGTGC
>CANQBK010000084.1 GCA_947589485.1 uncultured Clostridia bacterium
CCGCCAAAGGCTCTGCCTTTGGAATCCGCAAGCCTTTGAAAAGGCTTGACCGAAACTTTTGACTATGGGTACATAAAGTTATGCCGCGCGATTGTACTTATCTCTTGCAGTAAGAGCGAACGGAGTGAGCGACAGCGCGAATCGACAGTGCGGTGCCCGCACCGAAACTTTTAAAGTTGGATAAAATAAACTTATTAAAATAAAATAAAGAAAATTATGAATATATTTCTTGTACCGAGCCAACAATAGTCTTGGAGGTGCAGGAAATGTTAAATATGAGAAAATCACGAAATTACAAAAAGTACGAAAAACAAAAATCACCAAAAAAAAATGCAGGCTTTTATATTGCACTCGCAATATGTATGGTAACGGTTGCGGCAGCGGCATGGACTACTTACGGAAGCGTTATGGATTACAGTGAGCTTGCACAGGAAGATACGGAACAGTCCGACGATGTTAAGGTCGATAAAAATGTAAGCGGCGAAAAGTATGAGGAAAGCAAAAAAGAAACAAGCGTACAGTCAAAAATAGAAAGCAGCGTGACGTCAGAGAGTAAAACGGAAAGCAAAGCGGAAGAAAGCTCAAAACCGGATAAAAAACCTCAGGAGGACGTTAAAACCGAAAGTGAAACCGCAGTGAAAACAGCCGTTGATACTTCACGCAACCCGCCGATAGAAAACGGTAAAATTATAAAGAAGTTCAGCCCTAATAATCCTATAAAATCAAAAACTATGTCCGACTGGAGAACACACAGCGGCATTGATATTGCCGCCTCAAAAGGAACGCCCGTCAGAGCCGTTACGGGCGGTACTGTAAAAATGATATATAAAGATGCTTTGCTCGGAAATGTTATAGTCATTGACCATGTGGGAGGCTTTACCGCATACTATTGCGGTTTGACAGACACTCCGGTTGTGAAATCCGGCAATACTGTATCTACGGGCGATACAATAGGTTATATAGGAAATGTACCGGGTGAGATCCTTGATGAAAGTCATCTTCATCTTGAAATTAAGGAAGATAATCAATTTGTAGATCCTGCCACGGTTTTTTAATACAATTCACGCCCCCGTGATAATCGTTTAGGGGCAAAAGAGGCACGAAAACAGGTTTGGTGACTGTTTTCGTGCCTGCGTCTGTTTATTATTTTAGTTGTCCTGCATATCCTTTCGGGAATATATGCAGCCACAGAAATTTTGACGGTAAAGACTGTATTTTGCGGAAAGCTCAATTGACCGTTTGTATCCGTTTTTCTTTTTGAAATCGGAATACAAATAATCCACGCCGTAAATATCACTTACGGCTTTTCCTATTGCATTAAGTGCGGCGGAATCTTTTTGAGGGCTTATTGACAGTGTTGTAGTGAAATAATCAAATCCGCCGTTTTTTGCGGCTATTGCACTTTCCTCAATTCTCATTCGGTAGCATTTCAGACACCGAGCCCCTCTTTCGGGTTCATTTTCAAGTCCCTTTGACATTTCGTAAAATCTTTCGGGTTCATATTTTCCCTCAATAAATTCTACATACGGACACATTTCCTTTATAAGACGTTTTATCTCGTTTACACGGTGCTGATATTCCGGTTCGGGTGAAATGTTCGGATTATAAAAGAATACTGTAATATCAAAGTATTTTGTAAGGTATTCAAGAACGTAGCTGCTGCACGGAGCGCAGCAACTATGCAGCAGCAGCCTTGGACGAATATTTTTGTCCGTTATTTGTTTAATTGTTTTGTCCAACTCGATTTGATAGTTTATTTTTTGTGCCTGTTTCATACCTGTCCTCTTTAGGTTTGGTTATAAGCCGTGTTATTTTTTCTTTAAAATTGTTTTTTGAGATGTGCTGCCAAACTTTTCATTTGATTTTTGGGGCTTTCCGGATTGATTCCTTTCGGAAAGAGTCGTGGTCTTTTTCCTGCTGACAAAAAATATAATAAGTATTATTGTAATAATTATTATTACAGACGAAATTACGGCAAATACTATAATGTCGGAAATGTTCGGAACAGAAACTTCAAATGAAATATCGGAAATTGCGGTTCCCAAATCAACAGTTGTCTGCGTTTTGTTGTTGTCTGCGGCGGTAGAATTGTATACTTCAGATGTATCTTGAATATCGGAATTTTCTTGACTGTTTTCGGAAGTGACCGTAAATGATTTTATTAAATCTCCGTTTTGGGCGTTTACTTGGTAATTTATAGGTGTGTCTATATTTTTCCCGATAATCAAAGTGGAAAAGTCGATATGGTCGGTATATTGCTTTACTGTACGGAGAGTCATAAACTGTGAATATGAATTATAAGACAGACAGTTGCCTTTGCCGAATATATTTTCCATTTTAGAGTTTATCTCCGACGGAGTACCGGTAAAAGTAGCGGTACAGGTTTTCTTGTCGTTTTCAATGTTTTGAGTGGTTTCTACGTTTAAATTTTCAAAATACGACGCCGTATAGTCGCAGGCTTCTATTCCTCCGGTTGCTATGTCGAATTTAAATATTACGGATTTTTTTAAATTTTCACCCTCCAGCGGAGTTACGCTAATGTTTATTGACGATGCAGTATATTGCTTTCCGTCACTGATTCTTAAATTTAATATGGGGTCGCTGCTTTTTATTGCCACAAGACTGCCGTATTTGTTTGTGCTGAGAAGATTTGTTGCGGCTGACCACGAAAAACCGTCATATAATTGACATTCTCCAAGTTCAGACGAGCCGCTTACGGAGTAGGTATATTCAACAGGTACGTTTGAGCCGCTGTTTCCTATGTAATTGGAAAAATCAAGAGTTTCGGTATATGTATTTTGAGAGGCAAGCGGAGTGCTTCCTACGGATTTATCCTCGTATGACGCATCGCAATAGACCGTACCAAGCAATTTGTTTGTATAACCTTCAAGCTGCCTAAGAGATATATCGTTAAATTTTACAGTATAAAGATACGAATTATTTTCCAAAAGCCATTCAGCCGAGGCAGCCGCAGGATCGGTTATACTTTTAAAGTAGCCGTTTATGGAATCGCTTATACTGTCAAAGGTCGTTTGGGAAATATTAAAGACTATTGTCCTATCATATACGGAGCCTTTATTGATTGTTGTAATACGAATATTTTGTATGGGAGAGCCGTTAAGAGTGTTTACGCTTATGACGGGGGAGGTTTTTTGGCTATCCTTGTCAAGGGCGGCATTTGTGGACGTTTCTTCAAATACAAAGTCCATATTTTCAAACTGCTCCTGTTTTGCTCCCGAAGAAATCCATGAAAACAGTTGTTTGCTTTCAAAGCTTTCGGACAGTTTCCAGCCCTTTGTCATAACCGTGTTGGGGTTTGAAAATGAAACAAGCGTTTGCGAGCCGATAATATCGGTTGTTTTTGTAATATAGTCATGCGCCGAATTGAATTTTATGACAAATGTATACGAAATATTACCGTCGGAAATATTTTTACTGTATGACATAGTATCGGGGCAGTATTTTTGTACGACTTTATCAAGATTTGTTTCATTTTCGGAATCCAAAGGTACAATGCTTTCGGGAAAAGTCATAACCACTGTTCGTGAACCTTTAAATGAGGAATTTACCGAAAGGGTAGTACGAATATCGACATTTTCGGATTCGTTTTTTTTGCATGAAGAGAAAAGAAAAATGCAAGTGACTGCAAGAAATACACAAATAAATTTTATTGATTTAGACAAGATGACCACACCTCGAATCATTTTATACTGTTATTTTACTATTTAGATAATATAATGTAAAGGGGGTAAACAGAATTTATAAAGCAAAAAAAGGGACAATAACCTCAAATTTTTATATTTTTGATAAAATGTTAGATAATAAAACGATAAAATTATTTATTACATACAATTAAATCAAGTGCAATTGTTAAAGCCTAAAAAGATTGAAAATTAATATGTATTGCTTTATAATAAAAACAAAATGCTTAAAAGAAAGGCAGACTGATTATGACGGAAAAAGAAAAAATGCTTTCACAAGGGCTTTATTCTTCCCATGACACTGAGCTTAAAAAAGACGCTATGCGTTCAAGACGGCTGACAAGGCTTTACAATAGTACGACCGAAGATGAACGTGAATACAGACTGCAATTGTTAAAGGAGCTTTTCGGAAGTACGGGTGAACACATAAGCGTTGAGCCGCCTTTTCGCTGTGACTATGGAAGCAACACATATATAGGGGAAAATTTTTATGCGAATTTTGACTGTATAATACTTGATGTGGCGAAAGTATTTATAGGGGACAACTGTCTTTTCGGACCAAGGGTATGTGTATTTACCCCCGCACACCCGATTGATGCGGAGGTTAGGAACACCGGTATTGAGTACGGCAAAGAGATACACATAGGAAATAATGTTTGGGTAGGCGGAAATACCGTAATAAATCCGGGAGTTACGATAGGGAACAATGTTGTGATAGGTTCCGGTTCGGTCGTTACGAAGGATATACCTGACAATGTTGTAGCTGTTGGTAACCCGTGTAAAGTTATACGACCGATTACAGATAAGGATAAAAAATTTTGGACCGATAAATTAAACGAATACAAAAATTCGTAACGTAAAAATTGTTTTCAAGATCAAGTACGGTTGGAGGGTATTGATGTTTGAGGAATGGAAAAAGCGTTCCGTAATGGGAAAAGAAGCGGAGCGGATAATATGGCTGTCAAAGAGAAAGAAAATTTTTAAAGAGATGACGGACAAAGATTTTGAAAGGCAGATGAAAAATGCCGCCCGAATCAGCGACAAGCCGTTTGAAAATCCCGAAATAATAATAAGACGCCATATTTCCGAGGAATACATTGACACAATGCAAACGTTTATATGGGGGAATGATTCCGAAAACAGCAAGGTCATAATATATCTGCATGGCGGTGCGTATGCTTATCAACCTGTACTGCTCCATTTTACGGCGGTTGACGATATTGCACGCAAGACAAATTCAAAGGTGTATTTTCCTATTTATCCCAAAATACCAAAGTATTGTTTTAGAGATGTTTATCCTCTTATAGATAGGCTTTATGGTGAGGTTTTGAAAGTTACCGAGCCGCAAAACATTACCATTATGGGAGATTCTGCCGGAGGGGGTCTTGCGCTCGGATTTATTAATTGGCTTGCGGATTTTAATTTACCTATGCCGAAAAATCTGATATTGCTGTCGCCATGGCTTGATGTTACGATGAGTAACAAGCTAATGGAGAAATATGAAAAGAAAGATCCGCTTTTGTCAATATGGGGGCTTGAACGTATGGGCAGGCTTTGGGCAGGCGGCGAAAGCGATTTGATGTCGCCGTATGTAAGCCCGATTTACGGAATAAACGAATACTCGGTTAATATAACATTGTTTGTCGGAACGCACGAGTTATTTTATCCTGAAATTATTCGGTTTCATAGGCAGTTGGCAAAGCAAAAGACGGAGCATAATTTGATTATTGCACACAAGCTGAATCACGTTTTTCCTATTATGCCGATACCTGAGGGCAGGCGTTCAAAAAATATAATATCCGAAATAATAAACGGCTAATTTAAACGGCTAATTTTTTGCTCGACATAAGTTTATGTACCCATATTTAAAAGTTTCGGCGCAGTGCCTGCGCTGTCAATTCGCGGCGCCGAGCCGGCGCGGGCGATTCGCGGTGCGGTGCCCGCACTGTCGATTCGCGTTATCGCTCACTCCGTTCGCTCTTACTGCAAACAATAAGTACAATCGCGCGGCGTAAGTTTATTTATGTGGCATAAGTTAATGCACCCATAGTTAAAAGTTTCGGTCAAGCCTTTTCAAAGGCTTGCGGATTCCAAAGGCAGAGCCTTTGGCAGGTTTTTAAGGGCGCAGCCCTTAACTATCATTTTCAAGCATAACAATAAAAGACAGAGGTTAACCTATGAAGAAATTGTTCGGTAATAGGTTTAATCTCTGCCTTTTTATTTTTTGGTTTATGACAATGCCGATTTTTGCAATAGCTTAATTGCCGTTTATGTCGTTAATAACCTTTTGAGCAACGTTTGATGGTGCTTCTTCATATCGCTCAAATTTAAAACTGTAATATCCTCTGCCTTGAGTTGTTTGACGTATAAATGTTGAAAAGTCGCTCATCTCAGCTTGGGGAACTTCAGCTTCTATTATCTGCATATTATCCTCCGAGGGAGTCATACCTGTAACACGACCTCTGCGTTTTGTGATTTCGCCCATAATGTCGCCCATACTTCCGTCGGGAACGGTTGCGTGAAGAGTGCCGACCGGCTCCAACAAAACAGGGTTGGCATTCGGCATACCCGATTTATATGCAAGTGATGCGGCAGTTTTAAACGACATTTCCGAGGAATCTACCGGATGATAAGAGCCGTCGTAAAGAGTGGCTTTAAGACCTACAACGGGGAATCCCGCAAGCGGACCTTTTGATATGCTTTCTCGCAGACCTTTTTCCACAGCCGGGAAAAATCCCTTGGGAACAGCGCCGCCGACAACTTTCTCTTCAAATATCATATCATCGCCTTCGCAAGGAGAAAATTCTATCCATACATCGCCAAATTGTCCGTGACCGCCTGTTTGTTTTTTGTAGCGTCCCTGAACCTTGACCGATTTTCTTATTGTTTCACGATATGCGACCTTCGGATTTGAAAGTATTACGTCAACACCGTATTTTGATTTCAATTTCGACACAACTACATCAAGGTGTTGTTCGCCCATACCGCTTAATATCATTTGGTGGGTTTCATTGTCGGTAGCAAATTTTATGGTAGGATCTTCTTCACACAAACGCATAACGCCCTGAGCAACCTTTTCTTCGTCGCCCTTTGTTTTCGGCTCAATCGCCATTGAAAGACAAGGCTCCGGATAGTCTATACCGTCAAGAATGACCTTTCTTGCCGGAGAACAAAGTGTGTCGCCCGTGCTTACATTTGAAAGTTTTGACGCTACGCCTATGTCGCCCGCACCGATATACGGGGCGTCTTCCGGCTTTTTGCCCTTTATGGTCATAACCTTTGTTATGCGCTCGGTATTGCCGGTTCTCATATTTATAAGCGAACTGTCGGCAGAAACTTTACCCGAAACCACCTTAAAGTAGGACAGTTTACCGACAAACGGGTCCGCAATCGTTTTAAACACAATGGCGGCGGGAACGGCTTCGTTGTTTACGCTCAGCTCAACAGGGTTACCGTCAGTATCAGAAGCAATTTCCGAAGCCTTTTCCGCAGCGTTCGGAGCAAGCCATATCAATCCGTTTAAGAGCTGCTCAACACCGTATGTCAAAAGAGCGTCACCGCAGAAAACGGGGCTTATAGTACCGTTTTTAACTCCCTGACTTACGCCGACAATAATTTCTTCCGGAGTGAAGTCCTCGCCCGAAAAATATTTTTCAAACATTTCGTCGCTTGTTTCGGCGACCGCCTCGCAAATGGCTGTTCTCAATCCCTCCAGCCTGTCGCCCATATCGGGCAAAGGAACAATATTTATTTTTCCGTCAATATATTTGTATGCCTTGTATTCAAGCAGATTAACGTAACAATCCGCTTTGCCGTCTACAATATAAGGCACAACGACCGGACAAACCGACGGACCGAAAGAAGCCTTTAAATTTTCAAATACACGATAAAAACGAGCGCTTTCATCGCAAAGACCGTTTACAAAGAAAACCTTTGTAAGCCCTTTTTTATCGGCGGCTTTTACCGCTTTTTCAGTGCCGACGCTTACGCCGTCTTTGCCCGAAACCGTTACAAGTACGGTATCGGCGGCTCTTACAGCCTCGCATAAGCCGCCCTCAAAGTCAAACATACCGGGCGAATCTATTATATTTATTTTTCTGTTTTTCCATTCTATCGGCGCAACGCAGGTTTGTACGGAACTTTTGCGTTTTATTTCTTCAGGATCAAAATCGCATACGGTATTTCCTTCGCTTACTTTGCCGAGCCTTTCCGAGCCTTTACAGAGATAAATCATAGCCTCCGCAAGAGATGTCTTACCGGAACCACTATGTCCGGCAAGGACAATGTTAAAAATATTTTTTGGTTCATACTGTTTCATTGACTAATTTAGCCCCCTTATTATATTTAGATGTTATTCATAGCGAAAAATACAATATTTTTGAATAAGTATACTTAATTATATCTTAATTGTACATAAATTACAACCCCAAAAATAAATATATTATATATTTTTATGTTATCTAAAAAATGTGTAACACACCATTGACAAACCTGCAAAAGATAAATGTATTATATATTTTTGAAGTATGATATTTTATTGATAAACCGATAATTTTTACTCACGGCTTACTCTTTGCCGCCGTTTTTGTCGTAGATAACAAATAAATGACGCTGATTACACGTTTTTGTTGTTTTTTTGTGTTATAATTTATTTAGTAGATAGCAAATACAATTTAGATAAAAGAGAGAAGGTATGTTGTGGCACATAAGAAAAACAGAATTACAGATGATGAACCGGAAAAAGTACTGGGTGGGTATAGCGGCAATGAAATAGTAAATTCAATGTTTGACGGCTGCGAAAATTGGACTTGTAAGAATTGCGGCAAACCGTGTCCTGATAAGGAGTATCACATTTGCGATTTCGGTATATCGCAAAAAGTATGTGAATTTTGTAAGAGCTATGTTGAAATAAACGGCTGCGGAAGGTGTATGTTCGGCAGAATGTAAGCAGGTCATATAATACGCAAAAAAATTCAAATACTGTATCAGAATATTTTGCGGTATATTTCAATTATATATTCGCTGCTTTTCCCGTTCCTGTTCTATTTGGCTTGCGACAGACAGGTAAAAATTGATAATAAATTGTGATGGATATATTTAGTAAATAAGTAAATTTCTGCATAAAGTTATTTTTGCGATAAAAATAAAGGATTAAAGGATTAAAAGGTTAAGGAAAAGATTCGAGCGGGACCCGATGCTGACGGAAACGGGATATGTTTCTGTCGGACACGGATCCCGTATTCGGTTTGTAGGGAAAAATAAATATATAAGCCCGCCCCGATAGTTTAAAAGTCGGGGCGGGCTTATTGTGTAACGAAAACCCCCGGCTAAGCCGGGGGTTCAAAAAGCTTTAGCTATGAGTGGAAAATAAAAACCTCCGGCG
>CANQBK010000085.1 GCA_947589485.1 uncultured Clostridia bacterium
TGACCATCATGCTCGATGAGTCCGACCACGACATGGATTTGCAGGATCGCTACGAGAGCGAACTGCGCGATCCCCTGTTTGACGCGAAGGTGAACAGCTACAAGGCCGATCCCGACAACAAGGACGCGGTCGATCCCTGGGACACGCTTGCCGACAAGGGCGACAGCCCGGAAGATGCGATGTTCGCAGAGCCGGAGTCGGAGAATCCCCAGGTAGCGCAGGTGCGCCGCGTAATTGATGAGGAATGCACCGAGTCCCAGCAGGACTTCTTCTTCAAGCATTTCGGCGAGAGTACGCAGCTTGAGGAGATGCGCCAGGCTGAAGCAGAGCAGACGGGCAAGTTGCCGTCCTCTGCGGCAATGACCAACCGCAAAAACAAGATCATCGACAAGGTGGCGAAGTCTTTTGGGGTCGAGCGTGTGAAGCGCCACAAGTACCCGAAGAAGGACTGAGCCTTGAGCGGCGGCAGATACGGCGGTCGGAGTCCTCCCCGACTGCACCTTTTCGGAGGGTTGAATTTCCCGGTAGTGAGTGAGGAAGGAAATACATCCATCCTCCGCAGCAATGCAGATCAGGAACAGGAGGACAAATCTATGAGATTAAAACACAAGGTAAGAATCAATATCGCCGACAAAAACGGCAAAAAGCAGAAAGTCCTGCAGAGCGAACACAGGAGCATTCCGAAAAGGCTGCTCACCTTTCTTTTCGGAGAATTCTGTGAGGTTCTCGTGCTGACACCGGGCGAATCCGTGCAGGGCATCGAGATCAAGGAAATGCGGGGTGATGGCAATGAATGAGAACATCGAACTGATGATGCCGATCAAGGCGACCCCGTATGACCATCAGAAAAAAGCGTTTGCCTTTGCCTGCGACAAGTTCGGCGTATTTGACGAGCGCCTTAAAAGCCGAGGCACGGCTTTATTGATGGAAATGGGAACGGGCAAAACGATAGTGAGCATCGCCGTTGCCGGATGTATGTACCAATACGGAAAGGTCAATCGTGTGCTGGTGGTCGCGCCGCTTTCCATCCTCGGTGTTTGGGAGGAGGAATTTGAGAAGTTCGCCGACTTCCCTTATTCGCTGACGATTCTCAAAGGCACATCGGCAAAGAAAAAGGAGCAGCTGACCAAGCTGCCGGACGAGGGCTTGCAGATCGTGGTCGTGAATTACGAGAGCGCATGGCGGCTCGAAAAGGAACTCCTGGCATATAACGCCGACCTGGTGATTGCGGACGAGGCGCACAAGCTAAAGGAGAACCGCACCTCCCAGAGCAAGGGAATGCACCACATCGGCGATAAGGCGAGATACAAGCTGCTCCTTACGGGAACGGTCATTACGAACAGAGAACTGGACGTGTTCTCGCAGTACCGTTTCCTTAATCCGCAGATATTCGGCACATCGTTCTATTCCTTCCGTAACCAGTATTTTGACATGGGCGGCTACGGCAACCACACTCCAATCTTCCGCAAATGGATGACCGATGATTTCCTGCGGAAGCTCCACGCGGTGGCGTTCCGCGTGACGAAAGCGGAGTGCCTTGACCTTCCGGCGATCACCGAGGAAGTCCGTACCGTGGACTTGGAGAAGGACACCATAAAACTGTACGACAGCATCGAGGACGAAAGCTATGCGGAACTGGACGAGTCGGAGGTGACCACGGCAAACATCCTCACAAGGCTCCTGCGCCTGTCGCAGATCACGGGCGGACACCTTACCGATGATGATGGCGTGGTCAATACCGTGAGCCACGCCAAGCTGGACGCTCTTTCCGACATTATCGACTCCGCTATGGCCGAGGATAAGAAACTTGTCATCATGGCTCGTTTCGTGCCGGAACTGGATGATATCCAGGAACTTCTCGAAAAGAAAAAGATCGGCTATGCCGTGGTGCGCGGCGGCGTAAAAGACCGCGACAATGAGATCCACCGTTTCCAGTATGACGATAAGTGTCGTGTGTTCGTGGGACAGATCGCGGCGGCGGGATTGGGTATCACGCTGACGGCGGCAAGCACGATGGTCTTTTATTCCCTTGACTATAGCATGAGCAATTTCGAACAGGCAAAGGCTCGTATCCACAGGGCCGGGCAGAAAGAGAACTGCCATTACATCTATCTCGTGTGCCGGGGAACGGTCGACCGCAAGGTCTTATATGCTCTCCGTCAGAAGATGAACCTCGCAAAAATGCTCGTGGACGATTACCGCAAGGGCAGGAATCCCTTTAAGAACTGACCTTTCACACAGGGGGTTGAATTCCTCGGTAGTAAGTGAAAGGAGGTAGTCACCGATGGAGAACACACAAATCTTTGAAATGGCTGACAGGCTCAAGACTTTGCAGGAACAGAAGAAGGACCTCGAAGCGCAGACCAAGGCTCTGAGTGCGGAGATCGCCGAATTGGACGAGCAGCTCTCCGACGCCATGACAGAAGCCGAACTTGACCGCTTCTCCCGTAACGGCAGCACGTTCTACTTGAAGAGCAGGCTGTTCGCGTCCCCGGCGTCCGGCCGCAAGGAAGAGATGATGCAGGCTCTGAAGGACAACGGATACGGCAGCCTGGTCGTGGAGACGGTCAATGCAAACACACTCGCATCCTTCATCAAGGAGCAGCGGGAAGCCACGGGCGAGGACGTCCCGGCATGGCTCGGCGATACCATCAGCACTTATGAAAAAGTGTCGGTCGGGATCCGCAAGTCGTAGGAACACCGATTCACTGCACCAACGCAAAAACTACAACTTATTTCATTTCATAGGAGGACATAGATCATGTCAGATAAGAAGAACACTGAGATCGCAGTGAACGAGGGTTTCGCTGCTCTTGCAAACAGAGACGTATTGAACGAGGCGATGGCGGACGATTGCCAGGGACTTGAGTTTTCCTTTGACCGCGTAAAGCTGCCTGCGGGCGGCGGCACGGCTTTCGAGATTCCCTCCGCCGAGAGCAATGAGTCCGAGATGGCGAAGGACATCACCGGCGTTATCGTCTACAACCATCCGGCTTACGCCTACTACCACGACAAGTACACGGGCGGGAACAATCCTCCCGACTGCGGCAGCTTTGACGGCGTGACGGGCATCGGCACTCCCGGCGGGAACTGCCAGAACTGCCCGTATAACAAGTTCGGCAGCGGAGAGGGTCAGAGCAAGCTGTGCAAAAACAAGCGTATGCTCTATATCCTGCGCGAGGGAGAACTGTTTCCCATCACGCTTTCCCTGCCGACCGGGTCGCTCAAATCCTTCACGAATTATGTGAAGAGCCAGCTTTCCCGCGGGCGCAAGCTGAACCAGGTGGTTACGAAGATCACGCTGAAGAAGGCCACCAACGCATCCGGCATCGCATTCTCCCAGGCGGTATTCTCGTTCGAGCGTATGCTTAACGCCGAGGAGCGCAACGCCGTGGCTGGTGTGTCCGAGACGGTAAAGGCGTATGCCGCGAACCTGACTCCGGCGTCCCTCATTGACGATGAGCCGCTGGTCGATCCCGAAACGGGAGAAATCATTGAACCTTTGAAGTAAAGCACACGAAAGCCCGGAGGGGTGCAACGCTCCTCCGGGTATTTCCCATAGGAGTGATTGCGCATGAATACAGAATATAAATGTGTGACCACGGTGGACGGGATACGGGACTACATCGGCGGCAGCCGCATTGTCGCATTCGATTTTGAGACTGCTCCCGATGATCCGTACCGTGAGGAGGACAAGGCGGCTCTCGATCCCGCAAGGGCGCATATTGTCGGATGCTCCTTCTCTGTCAAGAAAGGCACGGGCATCTATGTCCCCATTGCCCACCGTATCGGCACAAATATAGACAGGGACGCCTTTTTCGCATTTCTGACGGCGTTTCTCATGAATACAACGACCATAAAGATTGCCCACAACATCGCCTTTGAATCCTCAATGGCGTATGCGAGGGGTATCGTGATGCAGGCTCCCGTGTATGACACGATCTGTGCGTCACAGATGAGCCTTAAAAGCATATACGAATTCCGCAAGCTGAATGAGAGCGGTCTGAAACGGCTGGCGGAGGAACTGTTCGGAGAACCGCTCCCGTCATTTTCAAGCGTTACGGACGGAAAGCACTTCGACGAACTGGATGCACAGGATGCAGAAACCGTCCGCTATGGTTCCGCCGACTCTGACTTTGCGCTACGGCTCTATCACAAGTTCAACGACTGGTTTGACCGCTACCTTCCGAAACACAGGTACATCGTGGAGGAGATCGAAAGTCCGACCGCCGTGTATCTTGGCATCATGAAAACGAATGGTATCCCGGTCAACCTCCCGCTTATGCAGGAGCGAAAGTCAGAAGCTGAGGCCGAGATGGAGCGCATCCGCAAGGAGATTGAATTCATCATCGGTGATGTGAATATCGGGGCGAACTGCTCCACGCAGGCGTTCAAGAACTATCTGTATAAAGACCTTGGGCTGCCTATCTTAAAGACCACTGAAACGAACCGCGAGGCGGCGGACGATATGACCATGACGCTCCTCAAGGAGTGGTGCGATGCGAACCGTCCCGAACTGTCTGGTCTTTTCACGCTGGTGCAGGAGTACCGCAAGTGGGGCAAGATCAAGTCAACCTATATCGACGGGTACTTGAAATACCTCAATCCCGTGACGGGCTGCATCCATCCGGAACTGTTCACTCTGTCCACGGATACGGGAAGGATGAACTGCCGGAACCCCAATGCGCAGAATATGCCCAGGAAGACCAACGATCCCATCGGCGTCCGCAACTTCATCAAAGCGCCGGATGGCTGCCTTATCCTGTCGCTTGATTTTTCGCAGATCGAACTGCGCGTAGGCGCGTTCTACTGCCGCGATGAAGTGATGATGGATACATACCGCAAAAACGGAGATATCCACGCCGCCACGACCAGCGTCATTTTCGGCGTGAGCTATGAAGAAGCCCAGGACAAGCATTCGGAAAATTACAAGGAACACAGGACGATTGCCAAAAATGTGAACTTTGGCACTTTCTATGGGCTGTTCCCGCGCGGGCTCCAGAAAACGCTGAAGTTCAAGGCGGGGGTTGAAAAATCCGTGAGTGAGTGTGAGGAGATTCTTTTCAACCTCAAGCACGGATACAAGGGTCTGACCGCATGGCAGGAAGAGACGAAGGCAGAAGCCGCAAGGCGTATGTATTCGGAAACCTGGCTCGGAAGGCGCAGGTACCTTCCCAGCATCACCTCGGACAATTGGTGCCAGAAGTCGTTTGCGGAGAGGTGTTCGCTGAACACGCCTATCCAGGGAACGGCTGCGGACATCCTGAAACTTGCCATTACGAGGATACTTGCCGGACTGCCGGAGCGTGAATGGCTCAAGCCCATCCTTCAGATACACGATGAGCTGACTTTCATTATCCCGGAGGACAGGCTGTCGGAGGCGGTGGCTTTTATCCGTGCCTGCATGGAAGAGAAGCCCTTCCCGGAGTTTGACCTTCCGCTGATCGCGGAGGCGTCTGCCGGACCGACCTTTGGAATGATGGAAGAACTGGAGGACTGACTATGTACAAAAACAGCGAGGGCTACGCCGATCCGACCGCAGGGTCGGCGATGAGCCAGATAATGAAGGAATACCGGCAGAAGCAGAAAAAACGCTATGCCGACAAGAACCGCAGGAAGATCTATGTGGCTTCCAAATATGCGGGCGATGTGGATGCGAATGTCACGGCGGCGATCACATACTGCCGCCGTGTGATAGACGAGGGCTATATGCCGGTGGCGAGCCATCTTCTGTATCCGCAGATACTTAACGATAACGATCCCAACGAGCGGGACCTTGGGCTGCTGTTCGGGCTTGCGCTCCTTCGGATGTGCGATGAGGTGTGGGTGTTTGGCAGCGTATCGCCGGGTGTCGCGCAGGAGATCGAGGAGGCAAAGCGGCTGAAGAAACAGATCAGATATTTTGAGGAGGTGGGCGCATGAATGTAACGGTGACCGATGTACTCGGTTCTCTCTTTAATCCGACCGATACCGTCTGCTTCCGCGTCTTTGACGATAAGAAGGGCGGCGTGTTCCAGGGGTCGAAGCTGTCCTGCGAATGCGGGAAGTACAAGAGCATCGAGGAGACGCTCAAGAACCACAACGCCATGAACCGCGGCATCTTCTTCGTGGTCAACTACGGCGGCCAGGACGATGATTCCATTACGAGGATCAACGCGCAGTTCGTGGAGATGGACAACGACAACTTTGAAGATCAGCAGAAAAAGATCGATGCGTTCCCGCTCCCTCCGTCCATGATCATGAAAACGCAGAAATCCTACCATGTCTACTGGTTCATGGATTCAACTGCCGAGGTGGAGCGTTTCCGCACGATACAGACGCAGCTTGTAAAGCACTTTGACGGCGATCCGGTATGCGTGAACGAGTCGAGGGTCATGCGCCTTCCCGGTTTCATGCACTGCAAGAAGGATACTCCCGTGGAGGTGACCTGCGTCAGCTTTCATCCCGAACGCAAATATACGCAGGATCAGCTGTCAGATGTTCTGCCGGAGGTAGACCTTGTACCCGTGGAGCGTAAGAGCGGCACGGAAAAGGGCATCGACCAGGTCATGCGCTCGTGTGTTTTCATGCAGCATTGCCGCGACGATGCCGCGTCCCTGTCGGAGCATGACTGGTACGCCATGATCACGAACCTCGCTCCCTTCGAGGGCGGCACGAAGATGATCCACGACCTGTCCGCTCCGTATCCTGGTTATAGCGAGGGCAACACGCAGAAAAAGATCAATCACTTCCTGGAGAGCGGAACGAATCCCATCACCTGCAAGACTATCTGTGAAAAGGGCTTCAAGTGTCCGAAATTCGCAGCTGGCGAATGCCCGGTGAAGTCCCCTGCGGCGTGGTGCTATCAGCCGTTGTCCGCTGACGATCTTCTTGACATCCTGCACGGCATCCCCGTGACTGGAGAAGCGATAAAAGACCTGCAGGCAGCGAAACAGTTCGTGTCGGATTATCTGTATAACCAGGACGTGGTGATAGCGGACGTTATCATCAATTCCGAAATCCGCGACCATTTCAAGCTGAAGGCATCGTTCCTGAAATCGCTGAACATGGTGTTCAAGGACGCCAGCAAAGCGTACCAAGCAAGCAAGAACGCAAAGAGAGCCAAGGCGGGTACGGCGATTCCCGACTGGTACGAGCCGACCGACAAGGGTCTGCGTTTTCTGCCCGGTGTGCTTGCAAAGGATATGTCCGATGGGCAGCAGGTGTTCTATGCGGCGGAGCAGCACTTCAGCTACCGCGGCGGCGTGTATGTCGAGATGTCCGAAATGGAAGCTCAGCGGCTCGTGCAGGAGAAGATGCTGATCCGTGAGACGAAGATGTCGCAGATTATTGACGCTGAGAAGCAATGGCGGCTCCTGGTGCAGAGGGACATCCGCGAACTGAACGCAAATCCTTATATCATCAACGTCCGCAACGGCCTATACAACGTGCTGGAGGATACGCTGACGGAACACACGCCGGATTACTACTCTACAGTGCAGCTGAACGTGACCTACGACAAAAAAGCGGACTGCCCGCTGTTTAAGAAGTTCCTTGCGGAGTCGATGGGCGGCGATATGGAACAGGTCGGCCTGATACAGGAGATGCTCGGCTATTTCCTTATCCCGGTCAACTCGGCGCAGAAGTGCTTTGTTATCGTGGGCGTGGCGTCTGCCGGAAAGTCGGTGCTTTTGCGGGTGCTGAACGATGTGCTTCTTGGCAAGCAGAATGTGTCCAATGTATCCTGGCAGGCTCTGAACGAGCGGTTCAAGACGGCGGAGCTTTTCGGCAAGCTGGCTAACATCTTCGCCGACCTGCCCACGAAGAACATTGATGATAACGGTATTTTCAAGGCTCTTGTCGGCGAGGACTATCTGACCGCGGAGAAAAAGAACAAGAATCCGTTCTCGTTCCAGTCGAGCGCAAGGCTTCTGTTCTCCTGCAACAGCATACCGAAGAACTACGGCGATAAGTCGGAGGGCTTTTACCGCAGGCTCATCATCATACGGTTCAATCATACCGTGCCGCAGGACAAGCGCGATCCCGAACTATTGGAGAAGTTCCGCATGGAGGCGGACGGCATTTTTCTGTTCGCTTTGGAAGGGCTGCGCAGGCTGATGAACAATCACTATGTGTTCTCCGAGACGCAGGTCAATGCTGACGAGCTGCAGCAGTACCGCGAGGAGTCGGATTCCGTGCTGTCGTTCGTCAAGGACTACTGTGAACTGGACGCCGAATATAGCGCCGGGTCCACGGAACTGTTCAACGCATATAAGGGGTACTGCGAGGAATGCGGCCTGAAACCGTACTCACAGAAGAACTTCGTGCAGCAGATCACGGCGGCGTTCCCCGATGTGACGCGGGACATAGACCGTATGGCGAAAAGGCGCATTTTAACGGGGATAAGGCTCGGAGAGGTGCTGGGATGATGAATCCCGGCAGCCTTTCCACGAACATCTTTGGAACACGAGAACACGTAGGAACACCAAAATCCTATCTCCCCATATATATTACACATATTTTTATATACCCTTATTTTTCGTCACAAAAAATATATGAAAATAGGATTTCTCGTGTTCTATGTGTTCCAAGCGTTGAAAATACGGAGGTTTTAGGAACAGATGAAAGAAGCGGACATTGTGAAAGCGATCATGAAGTACCTTAAGACCGTGCCGGGGTGCTTCTGCTGGAAGGAACACGGCGGTATGTACGGGACGGCGGGCATTCCAGATATCATTGCCTGCATTGGCGGACACTTCTTCGGATTCGAGGTCAAGACCGACAGCGGCAAACCTACGAAGCTCCAGGAAGCGACAATCCGAAAAATCCTCGCGGCCGGCGGTACTGCCCTGGTGGTACGCTCGGTGGACGAGGTGCGAACCGTGGTAAACAATTTTTAACACTGAAACCATATTATATTGCCACAATGCGACAATGCTTTTTTAACTTTAATCTGGAGGTGCAGAAATGACAGCGAAAGAATATCTCGGTCAGGCATACCGCCTTGACCAGCGCATAAACAGCAAG
>CANQBK010000086.1 GCA_947589485.1 uncultured Clostridia bacterium
GGACTGCGACAAGGGACTCTGTCCCTTGACCCTGCCGCCTTTTAAAAAAGGCGGGCGAAAATGCGCAGTGCCTGCGCCCTCAATTCGCGTTGTCGCTCGCTCCGCTCGCTCGTACTGAAAGCGATAAGTACGTTCGCGCGTGGTTAGTTATTTTAACCATAATCAAAAGTTTCGCTCAAGCCTTTTCAAAGGCTTGCGGATTCCAAAGGCAGAGCCTTTGGCGGCGTTAGTTTTTTTGTGTTTTTATTGTTTTTCACCTTGTTTTTTGGCGGCACTAATTCGGCACTCGTCCATAAGGTTTACACACCCTGTAACGTCAACCTCTTTAGTAAACATCTTTCTTAATGAGTCCGCCATTTCGTCCGCACTGTATCCTACGATTCTTGTAGATGCGGTAGATACACGTTCGTATTTTTTTATCGAACTGCTTGCGTCTTTTACCATTTGAGATTGTATGTTTGTATTTTGCCCTTTAAAACAATTTACGGTTGAAATACCGTCAAACGCAATATTATAATTTTTTTCCGTGGCACAAAAAGACAGAAAATTTAAAGCTGTTTTAAGTTTCTTGCTGTTTTTGTTTACCATCATCATATTGAGATTGCCGCCCTCATAGGTGCCTTCATTCGCCGTATTGAGAAATATCGGCATAAGAGCAAAATCATCAACAGAATACTTATTGCCCTTTTCATAGTCCGTATAAAACCATGTATCCCAAATAAAAACCATTACGGCGTCGCCCGAACCGATTGTTTTGCTTATATCCGACCAGCCTATATTCAAATAATAAGAGCCGAACCAACCATTATTTGCGGCGTTTGATAGCCATTGCACCATATTGGTCACTTCAGGTATGTCTGAAAATTTCATTTCGTTTTTGTTTATCTTTTCAAGCATTGAGGGATTATCTGCAAATATAGGGTCAAGTGCAAACTGCACCATCCATGAACAGCCGTTCCCCGGCCAGCATATAGGAGTGTAGCCCGCATCGTAAAGTGTTTGACACAAAACATCAAATTCGGCTTGCGTTGTGGCAGGTTTAAGTCCCAAGCTGTCAAGCAAGGTTTTATTGTAATAACATCCCGAAACGGAACTTTCCCAAAACGGCAGTCCCAAAAGATTTCCTTTACTGTCCGTACAATAATTACGGGAACTGTCGGTTAAATCGGAAACCCATTTTTCGTCGTTCAGATAATAAAAATTTTCGTCAACGTCAAAACGGTTAAGGTCCGTATTGTGAAAGTGCATAAAAATATCGGGAACATTGCCTTCGGAAAATCTTTTTTCCGCCTCGGTTTCATATTCCGCATCTTCAATTGAGATTATCTCCAGCTCTGTATCAAAGGCTTTTTCATACTGCTCAAAAATACTTGTCATATAGCTTTTTTCCAAATCGCTCTTTTTGCCCATAATCGTAAGCGTATTTTTATCCGAGGAATCCGAACCGTTGTCCTGCAAATTACACGATACCGCTGTAAGAGCTGTAACCATTACCATAAACGCAGAAAAAATTTTTTTCATTTTTAGAACGCCTCCTCATATTATTCTTAAACGTCTTGAGGTTTATTTTTGCTCAACAACTGTTCTGTCAACTCTCTTACAGCTTTCATATCAATCGGTTTAGCAAGATGTCCGTTCATTCCCGAATCCAAAGCATTTCGTATATCCTCGGCAAATGTATTAGCCGTCATTGCCGCAATCGGAATCGTTTTTGCTTCGGGATGACCGCAGGAGCGAATCTGTCTTGTTGCTTCATAGCCGTTCATAATCGGCATTTGTACGTCCATAAATATCATATCGTAATAACCAACTTCGGATTTTTTGAACATTTCGACAGCCTCTTGACCGTTTACCGCTAATTCGCATTTTGCTCCCTCCATAGCTAACATTTCAGTCAATATCTCGGAGTTGATTTCATTATCCTCGGCAACAAGAAACAAACAACCGTCCATAATGCTGTGGGAGGTTTCATTCTTAGGCTCTTCAATTACCTGTTTTTCAAAAAACATAGGCTTTATCGTACGCAAAAAAGTGGAAACAAAGAACGGTTTCGACATAAAAGCATCTATGCCGGCATTACGGGCTTCCGTTTCAACGTCGCTCCAGTCATAAGACGTCAGCACAAGAATAGGAACATTTTCTCCGATTTTTTCACGAATTTTACGGGCGGCTTCTATTCCGTTTATTCCCGGCATTTTCCAGTCAAGCAAAATAACGTCAAAACCGCGTCCCTCGTCGTGCGCTTTAACAGCCTTTTCTACGGCATCGGAACCATTTGTGGAAAACAATACTTCCACGCCTGTATCCTGCATAAGTTCCTGAACATTAAGACAAATATCCTTTTCATCGTCGGCAACCAGCATACGGGAAATCCTGCTTCGGAACCACATATCAAATTCCTCTTTGTCGGGAAGTGTAAACGACAGCTCAACCGTAAAGGTACTGCCTTTGTCGGGGGCACTGTCCAAACTTATAATTCCGCCCATAAGGTCAACGAGGTTTTTGGTTATTGCCATACCCAGACCCGTTCCCTGTATTTTATTTGTGACAGAACTTATTTCACGGCTGAAAGGAGCGAATATGTGCTTTTGAAATTCCTCACTTATTCCGATTCCGTTATCGCTTACAATAAATTGCAGTCTGACGTAATTCTTTGATTTGTCTTTAAGCTCGCATACGGAAAAATTAATTTCCCCTCCGTCAGGCGTATATTTTACCGCATTGGATAAAAGGTTAAGCAAAATTTGGTTCAAACGCAGTTTATCCCCTATTAAGCGTTCGGGAGGGTTACCACGCACATGCATTTTAAAATCCTGATTTTTTGCCTTTGCTTGTGGCATAACTATTATATTCAGCTCGTCCAAAATTTCAGGCAGGCTAAATACGTCCACATTTAAAGAGGTCTTACCGCTTTCGATTTTGTTCATATCCAGAACGTCGTTTATAAGGCTCAGCAAATGATGACTTGAGGCGGTTATTTTCCGCGTATATTCGCGTACCTTGTCGGGCTGATCCGCGTTTTTATCAAGCAGTACAGAAAAACCGACAATTGCGTTCATAGGCGTGCGTATGTCGTGCGACATATTTGAAAGGAAGTTGCTTTTTGCTTCGTTGGCACTTTTTGCAACCGTTAACGCCTCCTGCATTTTTTGGTTCATCTGCTGTTCGTGCGTTCTATCCGAAAGAACAATGATATATTTATCAATATCCAAAATTCTCTTGTTGTATACAGTCATTCTGTACCAACGTCTTTCGCCTGTATTTTGGTGCATATACTCACATTCCCAATGCTTACTGCCGTCAAGAGGTATGGCTTCAAGTTCACTTTTTGGAATGATAACATCACGGTTAACCGCACATCTTTTCATTACTTTTATATTTTTGCAGGCTGTTTGCGCCGAAATGCCGAGGAGCCTTTCTATATTCGGGCTGATATAATCCACACTTTGATTTTCGTGATCCAGCATTATAAAAATGTCGTCAACACTGTTTGAAAGCACATTGAACATAAGCTCCCTGTATTTAAGTTCCGTTTTGCTTTTTCTTGATTGACTGCGGAACCGTATAAGAATAACCGTGACAATTGTTATGCAGATAAGCAGAAATATTACGATAAGTACGTTTGAGGTGGTTTTTTGTACGGACAAAAAGCCTGCGCTTACCGCATTTTGCGGTACCACGCTGAGCAGAACATAATCCTGATAGCCTACGGATTGATACAGAATACAATGGTTGACTTTTCCTATATTGCACTGCAAAAGTCCCTGTTTTTCCTCCGACCAGTCCTGTTTCATTTTTTTGAAGTCATTTTCTCTCAAATCCGAAGCAGCTTTCAAATAAACAAGATAATTGTCGAATACACTGTTGCCTGTTTGAGTAGACAGCAGAACCTCGCCGTTTTGATGTACGATAAAGCATTTTGCTTCGCCTGAAAAAGCGTCAACTTTCAAGGATTTTGACAAGTCCTCATTTGTATAGCTTATTGCAATCGCATCAAAATCAACGCCCTTATATTTTCCGTGTTTTACGGGAACAGCAAATACGGTCACTTTCTGACCTGCGGGCAGTGTTGCTCCCGCCATAACGGGTGCTTTATTTTCAGAATAGCTTTTCCACACTTCCTCCAAATTCACATCGCTCTTTTTTCCGTCGGGCGTCACGGCGGTTTTATCGGACGAAAGCAGATAAAGTTCGGAAAAATTCCAATATTCTTTCTGTTGGGAAATAAAATCGTATACTTCGCCGTCATTTTTGCCGTCCGTCATTGATATGTAGTTGCCCCAGCCGTAAAGAAGTCCCCAGTTTTTTTCGACAAAGGCTCCAAACGAACGGTTTACTTGACCGTATATTTCTTTAAGGTGTACGGTACTGTCCTCATAAATACGTTCGGATATAAATTTAAAATAAAAATTTCCCAAAAAAATTGCAATCACGCAAACTATGCACACCGATAATGACAAAAGTATTTTTCCGATTCGTTTTTTCATTAAAATTTTCTTGCTCCTTAACATAGATAACAATACTTTTTTAAAGGAGATTTTTACATTATTGTCGGGTCTGTTGAGGCATTATTTTATTGTAAAAGCAATAATAAAGAATACGGAAACGGAAAACAGTTCCCTGTTTGTTAAAGACAAAACTTTAAGCTCCGATTATTTTGTGAATTTTTTGAAATATTGTTATCAATTTTAAATACATTTTTAATTGTTTTTTGTACGTCGGCAAGGCAAAATAAAAACCGATCTATTTCATATCGTTTTTTATATGACCGCACAATGCCTCAAATGTTTCGGGACTTATGTCGTGTTCAATACGGCAGGCGTCCTCTTTTGCGATTTTCTCGTCCACTCCCAATTTAATGAAAAAGTTTGTAAGCATTTTGTGCTTTGTATAAATATCGGTTGCAATTTTCATACCTGTTTCGGTAAGGGTAATAAGATTATCGCTATCCATTGTAATGTATTTTCTTTCTTTAAGACGTTTGGTGGTATATGTAACACTCGGTTTTGTTACGCCAAGGTGCTGAGCAACGTCAATTGAACGGACAGTTCCGTTTTTTTCTTTTATGATAAGCATTGCTTCAAGATAGTCCTCTATGGTTTTTTCCGATTTCATAAATTAATTCAATCCCTTTATTGATAATTTATTTAATATTACCATACTTTTATTTTAAAATCAAGTTTTAAAAAAAATGTTGACAAAACAGATTAGATATGTTAAACTATTAAAGGTTAGAGCAATCTAACTTTTAATTTTGATTAAGAGTTAGTCATATTTAATTGAAATGGGGGATAAATTATGATGCCGTTAACGCTTGCCGACCTTGACAAAAATAACATAATCAAACGCGTCGGAGGTAATCCCGAAGTAAAAAAGCACCTTGAAAATTTAGGCTTTATTGTTGGGGGAAACGTAAAAATAATAAACGTAAACGGAGGAAATCTTATTGTCAACGTAAAGGAAAGCCGTGTTGCAATAAGCAGAGAAATGGCTCAAAAAATAATGGTATAACGCTATGGCGCAATTTAATTCGCGATTTGGAGGAGTAACAGGTGAAAACATTAAAAGACGCAAAGGTAGGAGAAACCGTAAAGGTTTTGAAACTTAACGGCGGAGGCGCAGTAAAGCGCAGAATTATGGATATGGGAATTACAAAGGGTGTTGAAATTTATATCCGAAAGGTTGCACCGCTCGGCGACCCTTTTGAGGTCACGGTCAGAGGCTACGAGCTTTCGCTGAGAAAAGCAGATGCGGAAATGATAGAAACAGAATAAGGAGAGGAAAAAGAAAATGAATTTACGAATTGCTCTTGCAGGCAATCCAAACTGCGGAAAAACCACATTGTTTAACGCATTGACAGGCTCAAACCAGTTTGTAGGAAACTGGCCCGGAGTTACCGTAGAAAAAAAGGAGGGTAAGCTGAAAAAACACAATGATGTTACCGTAACAGACCTGCCCGGTATATACTCGCTTTCCCCGTATACGTTGGAGGAAGTCGTTGCAAGAAACTATCTTGTCGGCGAAAGACCCGATGTTATTCTTAACATTATTGACGGTACTAACCTTGAGCGCAATTTGTATTTGACAACACAACTCACCGAGCTTGGTATACCCGTTGTTATCGCTATAAATATGATGGATATAGTCAGAAAAAACGGCGATAAAATAAACATCAAGGCTCTTTCGGAAAAACTCGGCTGTAAGGTTACGGAAATTTCGGCATTGAAGGGTACCGGAATCACCGAGGCGGCGGAGGAAGCAATCAAAGCCGCAAAAGAAACCAAAACTGTTCCGACGCATAATTTTTCGGGTGCTGTTGAACATGCGATAGCTCATATTGAAGAGGCGGAGCTTCACGAAATGCCTGAGGAACGCCAACGCTGGTACGCAATTAAAATTTTTGAGCGTGACGAAAAGGTAATTGAGCAGTTACAGATAAAAAAAGAAACACTTGAACATATAGAAAAAGATATTGTCGCCGCCGAAAAGGAATTAGATGACGACGCAGAAAGTATAATTACCAACGAACGGTATATATATATTGCCGAACTTCTTAAAGGGATTTATAAAAAGAAATCTTCGGGAACTCTTACCGTATCCGACAAAATAGACAAGGTTGTTACCAACAGATGGGCGGCACTGCCGATATTTGCAGTTGTTATGTTTATAGTCTATTATGTTTCGGTAACCACTGTCGGCACTATATTTACGGACTGGGCAAACGATGGAGTTTTTGGCGAGGAAGGCTGGCACCTGTTCGGGATAGGCGATTCTGAGTATTCTGAAGCAATGGACAGCTATGCCCAAGAAAATCTTTGGAACGATAAATTTAATACGGTTGTAAACAATGCGGCAAAAGCCGGCGTTACGGGCGCTGCTGAAATTCAGTCCGCAATTAATGACGGCGATTTTGCGGCGTTTGATGAAGCATACGGCTCTTACGGTGACGCTCTTGCCGAAAAGGGATACGACGTTGGTGCAATGTATGATGCGGCGCTCGGAGAGGACGCAGAAGGCGTTCCCGACCCGTCCGAATACGGTGTTTGGGTTCCGAGTATTCCAAAACTGCTCGGAGATTTTCTGGAAAACGTAAACTGTGCAAGCTGGCTCAGCTCTCTAATACTTGACGGTATTGTAGGCGGCGTCGGAGCCGTTCTTGGCTTTGTTCCTCAAATGCTTGTTTTGTTCCTGTTTCTTGCCATTCTTGAAAGCTGCGGCTATATGTCAAGAGTAGCCTTTGTAATGGACAGAATATTCAGAAAGTTCGGTCTTTCGGGAAAATCATTTATTCCTATGCTTATCGGTTCGGGCTGCGGTGTTCCCGGCATTATGGCTTCCCGTACCATTGAAAATGACCGTGACCGCAAGATGACCATTATGACAACCACATTTATACCGTGTGGAGCAAAGCTGCCCATAATTGCTCTTATTTCAGCGGCTTTATTCAACGGTTCCGGTCTTGTGGCAACGAGTGCTTATTTTATAGGTGCGGCTGCGATTGTTATATCGGGCATTATGCTGAAAAAGACAAAAATGTTTTCGGGAGATCCTGCTCCGTTTGTAATGGAGCTTCCTGCATATCACCTGCCTACGGTCGGAAATGTTTTGCGTTCAATGTGGGAAAGAGGCTGGTCGTTTATTAAAAAAGCAGGTACGATTATACTTCTTGCCACAATAGTTATATGGCTCGGCTCGCACTTTGGAAGTGTAGACGGTGCATTTGGCTACTATGATGAAATAGAGCTTGAAAATTCCATACTCGGTATGATTGGCAGTGCTATAATGTGGATATTCGCACCTTTGGGATTTGCGAATATAAGAGCCGCAATTGCAACAATTATGGGTCTTGTGGCAAAAGAAGAGGTTGTCGGTGTATTTGGTGTTCTTGACTTTGAGGGACTTACAGCTCTTGCCGGATATTCGTTCCTTATTTTCAATCTTCTTTGCGCTCCCTGTTTTGCGGCAATCGGAGCTATACGCCGTGAAATGAACAGTGCAAAATGGACATGGTTTGCAATAGGTTATCAGTGTGTTTTTGCATATTCAATCTCCCTTATGATTTATCAGTTTGGTTCAATTTTCACCGGCGCACTTACAGGTGAATATGCCGTTGCACACATTATCGGTCTTATTTTTGCCTTGGCTGTTCTTATGTTTATATGCTTTATGCTTTTCAAGCCTTATAAAGAATCGAACACTCTTAAATATTCCGGTATAAGAAAGAAAGTAAATGTATAATATGATAAATTAAGATGGGAGGATATAAAAATGATTGGATGTATAACGAATACAGACACGGCTAATATTTCAACGCTCATTATAGGTATTGTTCTTGCAATTATTGTCGGTCTTGTTATTTACTCAATGATAAAAGACAAGAAAAACGGCAAATCCTCCTGCGGAGGGAACTGCAAAGGCTGTTCCGGTTGCTCGATGCGTGATTTTGAAAACAAATCATAATAAAAGCCAAAATATTTTAATCCCCTTAGAGGTATATTTTTAAAACCTCCTAAGGGGATTATTTTTCAATCCAAGCGAGAAAATTTAGGGTTAAGGGCTCCGGCGCAGTTAAGGGCTCCGCCCTTAGCGCAGTGCCTGCGCCCCCGATTCGCGAAGTCGTTCGCTCCGCTCACTCTTAACTCAAACAATAAATGCTTTGACGCGGCATAAGTTAATATGATTGAAAACGATAGTTAAAGGCTTCGCCTTTGGAATCCGCAAGCCTTTGAAAAGGCTTGACCGAAACTTTTGACTATGGCTACATAAACTAACGCCGCGCGAATGTAGTCATTGCTCTCAGTACGAGCGAACGGAGTGAGCGACAACGCGAATCGCCCGCGCCGGCTCGG
>CANQBK010000087.1 GCA_947589485.1 uncultured Clostridia bacterium
AAAAACCCGCCAAAGGCTCTGCCTTTGGAATCCGCAAGCCTTTGAAAAGGCTTGAGCGAAACTTTTGACTATGGGTACATTAACTTACGCCGTGGATATTACGTTTAGTCTACGGGGCGCATAGTAGCTTTACTTATGCCGGATTTTGAAAGATACTCTATGGTGTTTTTATAGCTGCTCTTAACTATTAACCATTCTATGTTTCCTCTATCATCATAATAAAAATTATTCCAATTGGGATTGGTGTTTTCTTTCTTTTTTGTATAGTAGATACTTATATAAATGTATTCGTTGCCAATAATAGAGTGTGCATCGCCGGTATCAGGAACAATAAAACTTTTATCTGCCTTTACATCTTCAATATATACATCGTACAAACCGTCGAGAAAATCATCTAACGATTTATTTGACGGAGGACCGGCTAAACCTATTGTTTCATAAGATTGCTCTCTCTCATTATATGATTCATAACTAATATTTACGGATTGTTCGGTAATATTTTTGCGCGCATTTTCGTCCCAAATGTTACTGTAATAATTTTTCTTATATTCCTCAGATGAGTACAGCTTTTGTAAAAGATTGTTTGTTTCGCTGTCTGCAAGGTATCCAAAATCCCTATAATATCTTGTTATAGGGAGTCCGTAATTACTTATATAATTAAAATATCCGCCGCAGCTAAAGATATAAGGATATTTTGAAGCATCTTCTTCATTGTAAAAGTAATAGTCGTTTCTAAATTCAGAATCGTTGATTGTATTACCAATATAATAAGGATAACTGTACTTATCGTGGAGATTGTCGGTTATCGTCTTTTGTATCTCTGTTACGGTTTTAATGTTTTCGGGTTCTTTATAATCTATGCCGTCAAAATTTGCATACGTTAATGTATTAGGATTTGGTACATAGGTGTCAATACCCAAGCCGAAACTCACCGAATATAAAAGAACAGTAACCGCAGCCGATGTACTTCCAAATACAATTAATGCTCTTAAAAGTTTTCTTTGTCTGCCTCTTGTAAAAATCAGATGCAAAATAAAGAATGTCGCCAATCCTATTATCAAATACCATAGTACAAAAACGAGCATATTATTGTAACCGCTGTTAGCGGAATATGCGGCAATGTATCCGATAAATCCTCCGCACACAACAGATAGTCCCGCCTCAATAACCAATGGGAACCAACCGAAAGCAAATCCGTTTTGTGAAACTTCCGCTTTTCTTTTCTTAACCACAAGTAATGTTAAAAAGAAAATTCCGACCGTAAATAATATCTGCCATATTATTGATATTGTTATCGACAGTGTATTTCCTGTCATATAATAACATAAATCGGATACTGCAAAGCTGTATGGGGAGAAAAACATAACTAAGGGTATTGACATATCAAATGTTTTTCCCGGAATAACATTGGAAATTATAATCATACAAAGAATTACAATACCAATCCAGATACCGTTTATTCCTAATGTTGAAATTGCGGCGTCGCTTGTTGTTCCACAGCAATAAGATATAAGAGCGGTGAATGTGTATGATGCAATAATCATCAAAATAGTTGTTAAAATTATATATAAACAAAGATTAAAGATGTTGCCGTCATTCGTAAACGGTTGATTTAGTGCAATCGTAATTACAGAAGCAACTATAAACGGTAATGTCGTTGTGGCAATTCCCGCAAGAAGATGCGAGACAAATATCGTACTTTTTTTTGTCGGCATTGCACCAAACATATCGACGATTCGCTTATTGTGCAAAAATGAAAATGTTTTTAATGCAGAGAAATACACAAAAAGTGCGGCTAATAATCCGTATGCGGTAATAAGCGACAATGCCATTGAAACATTGAAATAAGTATCTCCTGAATGAATTGTGTCTATTGATTTTAAATATATATTAAAGAAAATCGCTAAACAAAGCAAAACAGAATAAATTATCATAATTGAAGTGTTGCGCTTTAATGCCCACTTAAACATTGTTTTAAAATTTTTATTTAATGATATTATTGATGTCATACCCAACCGCCTCCATTTCGCTTATAAATACTTCCTCCAGAGTAAGCGGGAGCATTTCCATATAAATCGGATCAAGCTCCTTCAGCTTTTTTTCGATTTCTTCAAGCTCACCCTTAACAGTAAATTTTAACAGCTTGCCCTCTTTCTGCATTTTGACAATGTTTAAATCGGAAAGCATATCTTTTTCTAAATCGCCGTCAAGCACCATCTGTACACGGTGTATACCGAGTTTTGCTTCGTCAAGCTCTTTTTCCAAAATAACGCCTCCGCTATGAATAAGACCGATATGGTCGCATACATCTTCAAGTTCTCTTAGGTTATGTGAGGCGATTATTACAGTAGACTCATACTCCGATACCATTTCTGCCAACAGCTTTTTGATAAGCTGACGTACAACAGGGTCAAGTCCGTCAAAAATTTCATCAAGCATTAAGTATTTCGGGCAGGTAGAAAGTGCAAGAATAAGTGCCGCCTGACGCTGCATTCCCTTTGACATATTAATAATCCTGTCGCCGGTGTTTATCGGAAAGGTAGCGCACATCTTGCGAAATTTTTCCTCGTCCCAGTTCTCATACATATCTCTGTAAAGAGAGGCAAGGTTTGAAACGGTTGAATTGTTGTAAAAATACGGAAAATCGGATATAAAAAAGCATTTACTTTTAACAGCCGGATTTTCGTATGCAATTTCTCCGTCAATTTCAACGGTTCCCGAATCGGCAGCATAAACGCCGGAAATTATTCTTAGCAATGTTGACTTTCCCGAACCGTTTGAGCCTATAAGACCGAAAATGGAACTTGAGGGTATATTAAACGAAATATTGTTCAGCGCCACTTTGTTTCCGAACTTTTTTGTAATATTTTTTATGTTCATCATTGTTCACCGTCACCTCCAAAATAGACAGTATTGACCAAATTATATATATCCTCTTTTGAAATTCCCAAATCTGCCGCCGACTTCACGGATTTCATAATTTCCTTTTTTATACTCTCACGTTTGCTGTTAATTATAATCGTACTGTCAGCTGCGAAAGAACCTTTTCCGGCAATTGAGTATATATATCCGTTTTGCTCAAGAAGTTGATATGACTTTGAAACCGTGTTCGGATTAATTCCCAACTGTTGTGCGAGCATACGCACTGTAGGAAGTCTTTCATTTGGAGAGATTATCCCCATACCAATCATTCTTACAACATTGTTATAAAGCTGTTCGTAAATAGGTTCTCTGCTTTGGTAATCAATTGTAAACAATTTTCTCCCTCCTATCTTCTTGATTATAAATGTCTTACTGCTAATTGTATTAGTAATACTAATACAATTAGTTTACTATAAGTTTACCATATTTTAAAATATTGTCAAGTACTTTTTTAAAATTTATACGTTTATTTTTAAGCGAAAATCAAGCCGAAAACGTTTCAAAAACCTTATTGAAAATTGACTGTCAATAGGGTAAAATTATAAGAAAATACATATTTTAACGGAGAAATAAAAATGGAAAATATAAAATTTACTGCGCCTTGTTTGTTTGGTACAGAGGGTATATGTGCAGACGAAATGAAAAGACTTGACATAAAAAATGCTAAGGCTGAAAACGGACGTGTTTTGTTTGAGGGTGATTTTTCCACGCTTGCCCGTGCGAACATATTCTCACGCTATGCAGAAAGAATACAAATTTTGCTTGCCGAATTTCCGGTTTACAGCTTTGAGGATTTGTTTGACGGGACATTTGCCATTAAATGGGAAGATTGGATAGGCAAATATGACGCATTTCCCGTAAAAGGTCACTGCGTAAGCTCAAAACTTTCGAGTGTACCCGACTGTCAAAAAATAATTAAAAAATCCGCAGCTAAACGCCTCGGCACCAAATACGGAACAAATTGGCTTGAAGAAAGCGGAGCGGTTCATCAAATACAATTTTTGATAATTAAAAACAAATGCAGCGTTATGCTTGATACAACAGGTGAGGGACTTCACAAAAGGGGATACCGTGCAAATTCTGCTGCTGCGCCCATCAAGGAAACTCTTGCTGCGGCAATGGCGGATCTTTCACATATACGCAGCAACGGCACTGTAATAGATCCGTTTTGCGGTTCGGGAACGATACTGATAGAGTCGGCTCTTAAAGCAATGAATATTGCGCCTGGACTTCATAGGAAATTTGCGTGTGAAAAATGGGACGCGGTTCCGATAAAAGCGTTTGAGTCGGAGCGTGAACGCGCTAATGACTTAATACGCCGAGATTCCGAATTTTATGCTTTTGGCTACGACATTGACCCCGAGGCGATTGAACTGACAAAGGAAAATGCACGGAAAGCGGGTGTGGAAAAACACATATCCGTCGAAAAACGAGATATTTGCGATTTTGAGTGCGATTTTGACCGTGCCTCGATAATATGCAATCCGCCCTACGGCGAGAGGCTCCTCGATATGGAACAGGCGCGTAAGCTGTACGGCATTATGGGTGAAAAGTTTGTAAAACGCAGCGGCATAAGTTACAGTATAATAAGCCCCGATGATAAATTTGAAAATATTTTTGGGCGAAAGGCAGACAAACGCAGAAAGTTGTACAACGGAATGATAAAGTGCCAGTTGTATATGTATTTCAAGACTTAAAGCCCAAAAAAGTTTTTTATTTATTTTATGTCTAAGGACGGTGTATAAAATGTCTTTTGCGCATCTGCATATACATACCGAATACAGTCTTCTTGACGGTGCGTGCAAAATCAATGAGCTTGTGAAACGAGTAAAAGAGTTGGGACAGGACTCGGTAGCCATTACCGACCACGGGGCTATGTACGGCGTAATTGATTTTTATAAAGCCGCCAAAGCGGAGGGAATAAAACCGATAATCGGCTGTGAGGTTTATGTTTCTCCAAGAAAACATACCGATAAAACCTCGGAGTTTGATAGGAGCAACAGTCATCTTGTTTTGTTGTGCAAAAATAATATCGGATACCAAAATTTAATTAAATTAAATTCAATAGCGTGGATAGACGGATTTTATGTGAAACCAAGGGTTGATATGGAGCTTCTTGAAAAATATCACGAGGGACTTATCGCTCTTTCCGCCTGCCTTGCGGGTGAAATCCCAAAAGCACTTTTAAATAATGATTATGAATCCGCAAAGCAAAAAGCGTTGGAATATAAACGGATTTTTGGCGACGAAAATTTCTTTTTGGAAATTCAGGATCACGGTATACCCGAACAAAAGCGTATTATACCTTATTTGCTTGAATTGTCGAGGGAATGTGATATTCCCATTGTTGCAACGAATGACTGTCATTACATTAACCGTGAGGACAGCCGTTTGCACCACATACTTTTGTGTATTCAAACAAACCACACCATTGACGAAAAAATAAACATAGGTTTCCCCACGGACGAGTTTTATCTTAAAAGTGAGGAAGAAATGTCAAATCTGTTTCCGCAGGAGGCACTGGACAATACCGCCAAAATAGCCGAGCGCTGTAATGTTGAATTTGAATTTGGAAAACTGAGACTGCCGCATTTTGACGTTCCGAACAACCGTGACCACACGGAATATTTTCGCAGCGAATGTTTTAAAGGTCTTGAGCGACGTTACGGCAGTCAACCCGATAAAAGTCTTGTTGAAAGGCTTGAATACGAAATAAACACCATAGACAAAATGGGATATATCGACTATTACCTCATTGTGAACGATTATGTAAGCTACGCAAAGTCAACGGGTATCCCCGTTGGTCCCGGAAGAGGTTCGGGTGCGGGAAGTCTGGCGGCATACTGCATAGGAATTACAGACATTGACCCGATAAAGTACGACTTAATGTTTGAGCGGTTTCTCAATCCCGAAAGGGTCAGTATGCCCGACTTTGACATTGACTTCTGCAAAGAACGCCGTCAGGAAGTTATAGACTACGTTATACGCAAATACGGAAATGACCACGTTGCACAAATTGCGGCATTCGGTACAATGGCGGCAAAGGGCGCAGTTCGTGACGTTGGGCGTGCGCTCGGAATTTCATATTCCGTTTGTGATACGGTGGCAAAGCTGATACCGTTTGACCTTAATATGACAATAAAAAAGGCTTTAAGCATTTCAAAAGATTTAAGGTCGCTGTACGATACAGACGCTCAAATCAAAGAGCTTCTTGACACAGCCTCAAAGCTGGAGGGTACGCCACGGCACACAACTACCCATGCCGCCGGCGTGGTTATTACGGAAAAACCCGTAAGCGATTATGTTCCTCTTGCCAAAAACGATGATGCGGTTGTTACGCAATTTACGATGACCACTCTTGACGAGCTTGGACTTCTTAAAATGGACTTTTTGGGACTTAGGAACCTTACGGTAATGGACGACACAGAAAAAATGATAAGGCAGTCCGACAAAAATTTTTCTATTGAAAATATTCCCGACAACGACAAGGCAGTGTTTGAGCTGTTTGCGTCAGGCGATACGGAGGGCGTGTTCCAGTTTGAATCAAGCGGAATGAAAAACGTACTTGTCCGTCTTAGACCGGAAAACATAGAGGATATAATAGCCGTTATATCACTTTACCGTCCCGGACCGATGGATTCCATACCGCAGTATATTGAAAATCGTCACAATCCCGAAAAAGTAAAATACAAGCACCCGTTGCTTAAACCGATACTTGACGTAACATACGGCTGTATTGTTTATCAAGAACAGGTAATGCAAATTTTCCGTTCTCTCGCCGGTTATTCTCCGGGGCGTGCGGATATAGTAAGGCGTGCTATGTCCAAAAAGAAAAAAGATGTTATGGAACGGGAACGCAAGGTGTTTATTTACGGTCTTACAGACGACAGCGGAAATATTACGGTTGACGGCTGTATAAGAAGAGGCGTTGATGAAAATACCGCAAAGGAAATATTCGCAGAAATGGAAAGTTTTGCGTCTTATGCCTTTAATAAATCTCACGCCGCCTGTTATGCTATGATCTCTTACAGGACGGCATATTTAAAATGCCACTATCCGTGTCAATATTTTTCGGCTCTTTTGACGAGCGTGCTTGACAACTCCGGTAAAATTGCCGTGTACATTGACGAATGTCAGCGTCACGGAATAAAGGTGCTTCCACCGCATGTAAACAATAGTGATGTCGGATTTACCGTACATAACAATGAAATAATATTTGGTCTTATGGCAATAAAAAATTTGGGCAAAGGGCTTATAGAAAAAATAACGACCGAGAGGAAAAAGGGAAAATTTAAAACATTCTACAGCTTTTGCAGCAGAATGTACGGACCCGAGCTGAACAAAAGAGCGCTTGAAAATCTTATACGCTGTGGTGCGCTTGACGGTCTTGGCGCAAACCGAAAACAAATGCTTCTGGTATCCGATGTATTTTTACAGTACATAAATGCGGACAGAGCGAGAAGTCTTGACGGTCAGCTCGATTTATTTTCGATAAGCGACAGCGGAACGGGTTCCGAAAGCACGAGCATATCGGAGCCGCCGTTACCGACGGCAGACGAATTTTCACGCCAAGAACTGCTTGATATGGAGAAACAAACAGCCGGTATATATTTGACGGGACACCCTATTTCGGATTATGACGAGGTCATACATACTTTAAAAACGGACAAAATAAGCGATATTCTCAATGATGAAACGGATATGTACAATGACGGGAAAAAGGTTGACGTACTTGCAATTGTAACTAAAGTGAAACTAAAAGCCACAAAAAGCGGACAGGAAATGGCATTTGTAACTATAGAGGACAAATTCGGTTCAATTGAAATGCTTGTTTTTCCAAAAACACTTAAAGAATACGGAGGGCTTATACGGGAGGGAAACGTATTAAGGATATTTGCTTCTGTAAGCGGACGTGAGGACGAGGACAAAAAGCTGTTGTGTGACAAGATTCAAAATGCTCCCAAAAAATTAAGCGATATACATTCGAGTACGCATAAAGAGGTTAGCAATCAAAAAAAGGGTTTGTATATAAGAGTTCCCAACGATGATAGCAAGGAATACACAAGGGCAAAACAAATAATTGATATTTTTGACGGCAGAACACCTTTATACATTTACTTTACCGATACCAAAAATTTACGGAGAGCGCCTGCGAGTATGTGGGTAGATATTAATGAAGTAATGATACGGGAATTAAAGCGCCGTATCGGTGACAATAATGTTGCCGTTGTTGAATAAAGCATAAACTAACGCCGCGCGAACATACTTATCGCTTGCAGGCTCGGCGCAGTTAAGGGCTCCGCCCTTAAAAACCCGCCAAAGGCTCTGCCTTTGGAATCTGGCAGCTTTTTTAAAAAAAGCTGCGCAAAAAACTTGATTACGGATTACATAAACTTATGTCGCGCGAACGTAGTTTTGGTTTGCAGTACGAGCGAGCGGAGCGAGCGACAACGCGAATTGCCCGCGCCGGCTCGGCGCGTTTTCGCCCGCCTTTTTCAAA
>CANQBK010000088.1 GCA_947589485.1 uncultured Clostridia bacterium
TTCCAAAAAGCAGGAGGGGCGAAAAACAGTCCGGTGGACTGTTTTTCGGTGGGGAACCCACGCAAGGGGTTCCCCGTGAACAATAGTTTTTTCCTTTGTTAATGATAGTTAAGGGCTCCGGCGCAGAGCCTGCGCCCCCGAATGGGAACATTAACTAACGCCGCGCGAATGTAGTTATCACTTTCAGTACGAGCGAGCGGAGCGAGCGACAACGCGAATCGACAGTGCGGGCACCGCACCGCGAATCGCCCGCGCCGGCTCGGCGCCGCCTTTGGCGGGTTTTAAGGGCAGAGCCCTTAACTATAATGTAGCTTTTTTATAAGCACTTTGACATCAATAGGTTTTGTGACAAAATCATTCATACCGCAAGCCATTGCTTTGTCGCGCTCTTCCGCAAAGGAATTTGCCGTACAGGCAATGATACGAACGGTTTTCGCATCTTCCCTGTCAAGCGCACGAATCGCTTTCGAGGCTTCAAACCCGTCCATTTCAGGCATAAGTAAATCCATAAGTATAATTCCGTATGTACCGCACTCCGAATCGGAAAATGCCTTGACCGCCTTTTTTCCGTTTTCGACAATATCAGCTTGAAATCCCTCATATTTCAACATTTCAAGTATTATTTCACCGTTAATCTCGTTGTCCTCAGCTACCAAAACACGAGGTTGACTTTTCTTCGCTTTTTCCTCGGTTTCTTCAGCAGCTTCGGGCATCTCAGCAGGCTCCGACACGAACGTAAAAGTAAACGTGCTTCCCTTTCCCTTTTGGCTTACACACGTCAAATCTCCTCCCATAAGCCGCGCCAATTTCAGACAAATTGAAAGCCCCAGTCCCGTGCCTTGATTTCCTCTTGATACGGTTTCAAGCTCCTGCGAAAAAACATTGAACATCTCCTTTTGAAATTCTTCGCTCATTCCTTTTCCCGTATCGGATACTTTAAATATCGTAACTACCTTTTTTTCTTTTGTTATCTCCTGCTTAGCCGAAAACTCAACTTTACCGCCCTTTGGCGTAAACTTGCGGGCATTGTCCAACAAATTAAGCAACACCTGCTGTATTCGGATTTCGTCACCCATTACATACGGATACTTAAAGTCAGAGATTACATTATAATTCAACTTTTTTTCGTACATATTGTTCCGCTCAATGGAACTTACGGTTTCCGTAATAAGGTTTAAGTCTATCGGTTTAATGTTCAACTCCATCTTTTTCTCTTGGAGCTTTGACGAATCGAGAATATCATTTATAAGCGATAAAAGATATTTTGAAATAACAGATGACTGCTTCAGATATTCCGACATTTTCTCTTTGTCATTTAACTTTTGCGACATTAAATAATTAAGCCCCATAAGACCATTAAGCGGCGTGCGGATTTCGTGGCTCATAGCAGATAAGAACTGCCCCTTTGCTTTTGCCTCCGCTCGGCTTTCCGAAATTCGTAAATGCTGACGTATAAGAATAATTGCCAACAACAAAATTACAATAAACGCCACCACAAAAAGTATTACCGAATATCGGTACCTGTAAATAAAGTCCGAAAGCTCATAATTGTATTGATTGTCCATTACACCCTGTATCGTGTAATTTACTGTTTCGTCATCGGTTATTTTCGCTATTGCCTTGTTCAAAATGTTAATTGCAACCTGACCTTCATTTTGTGAAACGCCGCTCTTGTCATTATAATCTACAACAGCCGAAAAACATAATTTATCGTCCAGACCAATAACGGGTATCGCCTTTAGAGCTTCATATTTAGGTTTTGACAGCCAATACTCAACCACAAATTGATTTTGTATAACAAGGTCTGCTTCTCCCACATTTACCGCATCAAAACATTCGGGTATTGTATTGTAATCTTTCAATTCAAAATTCGGGAACCTTTCCGCAAGTACCTTTTTCAGCGTTTGGGAACCTATACACACGGCAACGGAAAATTTTGAATTATAGTTAAATTCAAAACCGTGTTTTGCCACAACGACCTTGCGGTTTGACAAATACGGTTCACTTATAAGTATTCCTTTGGCTTTTTTGTTTTGCTCGTTGTATTCCACACTTGTTATTAAATCAAAATTATGCCCCAAAAGATAATCATAAGTAACATCTCCCATAGGCAGTGCAACATATTCAAAATTCAATCCTGAAAGTTCGCTCACCCTATCAAATATATGACGGGATATTCCGTCCGCTTCGCCATTGTCGTTTAAAAACGATACAGGTATGCGGTCACGAACATAACCTACTTTAACAGATTTATGCGATTCTATGTAATTTTTTTCTTCCTGCGTTAACGACAGGGAATTGTTTTCATTATAAGCACTGACTTGCGGCGCCACAAAGCAAGACATCAGCAAAAAAAGTGTTATAAAAGCCGAAAAAAACCGAAGCCGACGGCACATAACAGACCCTCCTTAATTATAAAGTAATCTGTAATTCACTCCACAAAAAACTCTATACTCATTTTAAGGTAATTATACTATTTATATAATTTATTTGTCAATAAATTAAGAATCCTTACCATTTTTATTCCGATTTAAACAGGTCAAATCCGCACATAATCTCACCGTATTTATTGTCGCTTTAAGTGATAAATAAGTTTTTATTGACATTTTGTGTCTTAATGATATTATTATCATAAAAGGGGGAATTAAATTGATAAAATCTAAATATATTAGAATACTTCCGCTTATGATGTTATTCTTTGTTATGTTTATTTCTTCGTGTTCCGAACCGAAAAGTGACAGCGGTATATCAAGACATTCATATACGCAGACATCGGACGATTACACGGAAAGCGAAGATTCCGCATCAGAGAGCAGTCTGTTCCCCGACTCTGACGGAGAATTTTCCGCAATAGCCAAAAGAGATGAATTACCCTCTTATATTAAGGAAAACCCAAACTTTTATACCGCACAGCTAAGCAATATTCTTAAACTGTATTACACGGGCATAGTAAACGGCAGAATAAACTCCGAGAGTTTTACTCCGAAAAAGTCAGATGATATTTTACCGTCAAAAGGCGATACCGCAGAAAAAAGAAAGGAATCCGCAGATTTTTGTACAATCGGCGGCGCTCTTGAATATTACAGTCTTGACGATAAAAACACGGACTGGTGCGAACTGTACAACGGGTGCCTGCCGTACTTTTGCAATGATAAGCAGGGCGATATTTACCTGTCGGAAAATATTTCTTCGGATTCTGTATGGCAGCTTACGAACTATAAAGAGCCTCTTTCGTATATATTCAAATTTTGCAATATCGACGAACTTGAAACAGATGCTATGACATTTGTAGCGTCGGAATTAAACGGCGCCTGCAAAACATACTATGAGGGGATAAAAAACCGCAGTATAAAGAAAGGTTCTTTTACGCAAAAATACACACACGACACTTTGCCCGACGAATACACAACGCCCGAACCAGCATTTGGGCTTGCTAATCACGCAACACTGGGCGGCGCAGCGGAGTACATAGGAAAATACCGTCAGTACATCGTCTGTATTAAAAAACTCGGTACCGACAACGCCCACAACATATACCCTATGTCTGACAGTTTAAACAGAGAATTACACATTTTACGCAGCAGCAAAATCACAATGGCGGAACTTTACGGAATATCCTAAAAACTCTGGCGCAGTACCAACGCCCCCGATTCGCGGCGCCGAGCCGGCGCAGGCAATTCGCTCCGCTCACTCTTAACTCAAACAACAAGTGTTTTGACGCGGCGTATCTTCACCCTTAAAGTAAAAGTTATAAAATAATTAAACTTAAAAACTGACGCATACAAAGCAAAGTATGCGTCAGTTTGTTATTTATTAAATCAATCTAAAAAATATTTCAAGCAGACTTCTGCCGTGCGAATGACAGTTAAGGGCTCCGGCGCAGTGCGAATGACAGTTAAGGGCTCCGCCCTTAAAAACCCGCCAAAGGCTCCGGCGCAGTGCCTGCGCCCTCGGTTCGCGAAGTCGTTCGCTCCGCTCACTCTTAATTCAAACAATAAATGCTTTGACGCGGCATAAGTCAATATGGATAAATAAACTAACGCCGCGCGAACGTAGTTTTTGCTTGCAGTACGAGCGAACGGAGTGAGCGATAACGCGAATCGCCCGCGCCGGCTCGGCGCCGCGCTAAGTATTGTCTGTTTTTATTTTTCCGTCGGAAATAACGACTTTGCGCTTGCAATAATCAGCTACACTGTCCTCGTGCGTTACAACTATTAAGGTAATATTCTTTGTTTTGTTAAACTCCATTAAAAGGTCCATAATTTGGCTTGATGTTTCGCTGTCAAGAGAACCCGTCGGCTCGTCCGCAAGAATTATAGACGGTTCGGTAACTATTGCACGGGCAATGGCAACACGCTGCCGCTGACCTCCCGAAAGCTGATATGTTTTCTTCTTTATCTGGTCCTTTATTCCGACAAGCTCCAACGCATTTTCCGCCTTTTTGTACATTTCCTTGTATTCACAATCGCTGAAAAACAACGGTAGCATTACATTCATAGCCACGCTTTTGCTGTCTATAAGTGAAAAATCCTGCAATACAAAGCCTATCTTTTTGTTCCTCATCTTTGCCGCTTTTTTGTCCGACAGATTTTTTATTTCTTCACCGTCAATGGTAAAACTGCCGCTGTCGTAAGAGTCAAGTATACCTAAAATATTAAGCAGTGTGGATTTTCCGGCGCCGGATTTTCCCCTTATGGCAACGCTTTCTCCGTCCTCAATTTTTAGACAAATATTTTCAAGAGCCTTTGTTTCACTTGAATTTTTTCCTTTGCCTATCTTATAGCTTTTACATAAATCTTTAATTTCAATCACGGCTTTTTCTCCTCTCTGTTTACAGCTCACGCTTTGTTTTTAATATAGGATTTCTGATATACCCTATAAAGAATGGTATTGTCGTAGCAATTGACAGTAAAAATGTAAATAATACTATATAAACATAGTCAAGAAAACTATATGTCGAATCTTCCAAGTAAATCATACTTAAAATATTATCCTTGAAAAGCAAATGTAAAATAATTGCCACCGCACACCCCGACAAGCATAAAATTACCGACTCTATAAGCATTATTTTTACCACATTGCCTTTTGAAGCGCCTACAAGGGAATATATTGTGTTTTCGTATTTGCTTGTGTTGAAAACATACTTAAACAAATACCCGCAGCCTATAAAGCATATAACATAAATCAATATCAAATTTATAAGCGTGCGGTAATATGAGGACAAATCCTCGGTTGCCGACCCGCCATAAGGCGGCGATATATAAATATCCCCGTATTTTCCGTCCATTTTTTGGGATATATCTTGTATTATATTTGAATTTTCCATTGCGGAAATATTTTCTTTAAATACTATTTTGACACAGTTGGCATTAAATGATTTTTTGGAATTGTAAATTTCAAGCTCCGACTGAGCATAGCCTTCCAAATCGTCTGAAGCTACAATTTCCTGTATTCCGTACTTTTCAAGAAAGGAAAAATCCTTGGACGAAACATTATAATGATCCTTGAAGAAAACATAATATTCCCGTGACGCTTTTGACACATCTTCATATTTGTCCATAAGAGCATTAAATGAACCGAAAAAGACAATAAATACGGTAACACATATAATTGTTCCTATGCAATACAACGTCATAAGCATAGGTTGATTCACAAAATCGTCTTTTATCCTCATAACAGCCATTAAAATCTTACGCAAAAAATCCACCTCGCTTACTCTTTGTACAGCACCGATAAACAGTGCTTTTGTTTGTCCTTGTTTTTTACATTCATATTCGGAGATTATCGTTATTACAAAAATTTTTCCGCAATAAATACTTACTGCGGAAAAATCTTATCATTTGTTTTTTCTGTACAGCGTCATCAATGTCATCTTTTTTCGGAATACCATTATATAAGGTACGATTGTCGATATTGCCGTTGTTATAATAAGATACAGCCACAAGGCAACATAGCATACAGCATTTATATAAAAATCATTTTCGCTTTTAGGAAGCAAATCGTTTGTAAGAAAATAATTAAATACCATTAAATAAATACTGCAAATCAATCCTGCCAACACCGAAATAAATACCATTGCGAACAGCGAATACAAAAAACTGTTCTTTTTACTGCTGCCGCAGATTGTATGTATATTGTATTCATTTTGCTTTGTTTTTACCATAAGTATTGAAATTATGACAAACATCAGCGTTGCCGTGCCAAGAAACAACATACTGTTTTGGAATGTTTGCTGTATAGAAAAATCTATAACACCATTTAATGCTTCAAATAAATCTTCACCGCTCACATATCCCTCAAGGGTAATATCTTTGGCATCTTTATAAATGGAGCTGTAATAGTCCCGACATTCCTGTATTTGTACATCTGTCGCATTATCCTTATAGGTAACAAATGCCGATGTTGGAAACCCATACAGCGACCTCTCTCCAAACATATCAAGGCTCTTTTTATCGTTCAAAAGAAAAACCCTGTTGCTGTATGTCATTCCTTGCGACATATCCCCAACTATATCATAAGTTGCATACGGAGCGGCAACCTTACCGATAACGTGAATCTTTTTTGCCTTTTTTTCAGCCAAAAACTTTATTTCAATATCATCTCCGACATTTACTCCTGAAAAATTCGGACCGCAAACAACACATTCGGGATATTTGCTTTCGCCCTTAAAATCCTTGAACCAACAGCCTGATGAAAGACGGTAGTTAAAGACTTCGTATGTATCCTTGTCGGCAAAATACATATCGCTGTCGGTGTTGTTGTAATGCACACTTCCCATATCCACTGCGCTAAAGCTGTATACCTTATCAACGGCGGGAAGTTTTTTTATGTGAGCATATACATCTTTTTTTTTCATAAATTCAATGAAACTTTTTTGAAATGCTCTTCCGTCGTAGTTTCCCCCCGACATATTAGGAGCGATTTGCTCGTATTCAGTTGCATTTTCTTCAGTCAATTTGCCTTGTCCAATATAATAGTATGACAGATAATCATCATACAACGTTATCAAGTCGGTACGTTCCGGGTCTAATCTTGAGTAAAATCTTTTTCCCTCATTGTAACACTCTATGTTTGCGACCATATTTAAAAATATAGTTGACGCACTTACCATTATTACAAGCAATGCAAAGGCTTTCAGTTTATTCCTATGAAAAAAATCAAAGCAAATTCTTATATGTTTTTTCATAACCAATCACAGCCTTAATTCACATAAATTATATCCACACTCAGAAGGTCATTATTATTATTGTATTTTTTTCCGTAAAGAGCTAATTTAGATACGGAAACATATTTATTTGTTCCCGGAGTTACCCAATTCGATGTCAATGCTCCTTTTCCGGACACAACTCCGTCATAACCAACTTTTATATTTGTCTTATCCTTTGTGTTATAGTAAAGATTGGAAAGCGTTTTGCCTTCAAGTGAACCGCTGTTGTATACTGCATTACATCTTGTAGCGTGACTGCCATCATACAACTGATAATTCCCATGTAAAATTGGAATTTTGGTACTGCTAAAATAATAATTTCTGTCAAGCGGAACCAAACTGTATGTTGTTGAATCAACAGTTCGCATCACAATAGGTGCAGCACTTACCGCCATAATGGAAAAGGTCAATGCCGTCGCCGAAATCAACGCACCACAAATCAATTTTTTTACAATGTTTTTCATAACTAACGCTCCTTTTCAAAAAAATTTTATATTTTAATAATATCACCTTTTATGTTTGCTGTCAATACCTTTTTGTATATTTTTATTTATTTTTTTCCTCATTGTAAAAAATATTGTATGAAAATATACTATCTGTTTTTTCTGTACAGTGTTATCAAGTCGGTACGTTCCGGGTCTAATCTTGAGTAAAATCTTTTTACCTCGTTGTAACACTCTATGTTTGCGACCATATTTAAAAATATAGTTGACGCACTTACCATTATTACAAGCAACGCAAAGGCTTTCAGTTTATTCCTATGAAAAAAATCAAAGCAAATTCTTATATGTTTTTTTCATAGAAACCACTCCTTTTAGATAAATTTTACATTTTAATAATATCACTATTTATGTATATTATCAATGCTTTTTTGTATCTGTATTTTATTTTTGTATTATTTTCATATTTTTGTTATAGGAATTTATTATATGTTCCAAAAAAACAGACCCCGACAAAGTTTTATAAACCTTGTCGCAGGTCGTTGTTTTAGTCCAAATATTTTTATTTTAGAAAACAAAAAAGAGGCAAAAACTTGCCTCTTTTCAAGTAATGACCCGGACGAGAATCGAACTCGTGTTACCGCCGTGAAAGGGCGGTGTCTTAACCGCTTGACCACCGGGCCGAATTTATAGTAGCGGTAGTGGGACTTGAACCTACGACACTCCGGGTATGAATTATTCATTCTTCCTCTTCCAATAATATAGAAATA
>CANQBK010000089.1 GCA_947589485.1 uncultured Clostridia bacterium
ATACGTTTTCTTCAATAATTTTTCGTATAATTTCCGATTTGCTTTTGTTTTCAGTGAAATATTGACATCAACAATTTGTTATTGTAAAATATATTTAGAATTATTTTTAAATGGGGCGACTCGACGTCCGAAAATCGAGATAGTATGAGTAATTCCCTCCTCGGAGGGTTTCAGATACACTCGATGAGGTGTATAAATTGCATACATTCAAGCCGTATGCACAATATATAGCGATTGCAGCTCGCATATACCTATATATTGCGAGGAGATAAGTATGAGTAATTCCCTCCTCGGAGGGTTTCAGACACAATCGGTGAGGTATAAATTGCATACATTCAAGCCGTATGCACGGTATGTAGCGGTTTCACACGCATATACCTATATATTGCGAGAACGGACTGTCGGGGTGACAGGCGGAGCGAAAGCCTATAATAAATTCCCTTATACCAATCTCTTTTGAGTGGTATAAGGGGATTTTTACTTATGATATAGCTTTGTAATATGGGACTTCAAGTCCCACCTATTATTATATATATAATGTACATAAAATTTTGCGAACAAAATTACTGTAAAATATTGACAAATGGCTTTAGATAGTGTACAATAACAATAGTAGGTAATAAAAAAGACACCTACAGCCCATCAATTGTCGGCAAACAATCAATGGGCATACGCCGAAAAGGTACATCACTACCTCGCGACTTATAGATGCCATACTTAGGCTTTATTATAGCCTTTTTTGGATAAAATGTCAAGTGATAGTGCCTTTTTGATGAAATGAGTGGGGCGTTATGACTTGGCATATTTTTTATTTGCGAATCCAATTGCAAAGAACTTCCAATCCGCTACCGCATATTGTCTCGTCGTACTTGCCCACCCTAAGATCATTTCTGAATTTAAGGAAGTTAACTGATAAGTATGTCATTGCTATGGCAAATCCGTAGCAAAAAAATCTAAGTGTCATATTTTTCACCTCCTGTTTTTTACTCTTACGGCGACATATATACGCTATATGCCGCCGTAAGAGCAAACCCCCAATCACAAAAGCTTTGCTCTTAACCCAAAATTTAATAAGAAAGCGACAAGACGAAGATACAAAGGTAAGTAGGATAACAGTTATGCCAAAACGCCAACCTCTCATGGCCGAGCGAGCCAATCAGATGTGGACTCCTGATTGATACTTTCCGAACACCCGGTAAGGATTTAATCCTGTTTAATACGCAAATCAAAGTAGTCGTAAAGCTAAACGATGACTGTCGGGACGACAGGCAGAGTGCAAAACCTGTAAACCGCTGCATTGCGTTGGCTGGCTATACCACGAACCTTTTTGCAGGAAAAAATAGTCTTGTGGTGCTTTATATAGGCAATCTTCAGCCAAAGATTGCCCTAAACAGGGAGCGTGGGTATACCATGTCCTCTGTTTAAGGTAATCATGGTGATTATAGGGCGGCTCGACGTCCGAAAATCGGGATTAGTATGAGTAATTCCCTCCTCGGAGGGTTTCAGATACACTCGGTGAGGTTTAAATTGCATACATCAAAGCCGTATGCACGGTATGTAGGGGTTGCACACGCATATTTCTACATATTGCGAGACCTTTCGCAGGAGGTATAAGATAAACCATAATATATTGCGAGGCAGAAGCAGAAGGTGTGAATAGAATGACCCGGACGGGAATCGAACCCGTGTTACCGCCGTGAAAGGGCGGTGTCTTAGCCGCTTGACCACCGGGCCGGATAAATAGCGGTAGTGGGATTCGAACCTACGACACTCCGGGTATGAACCGAATGCTCTAGCCAACTGAGCTATACCGCCATTTGAAAACCGATTTAATAACAATCAGCTTGATTATTATAACTTATATTCAAAATTTTGTCAAGTAAAATTTTAAATTATATTTATACATTTAGTATAAATATTTAAAAAACTACAAATAATTATATTTTATATGCAATACATATTTATATACAAAATGTAATATTTTGTATTTTAATAATTTAAAAGAATTAAAAAAGTTTTCAACAGCAAAATGTTGAAACCGTGGAAAACTTATCAACTTTGATGTTAAAATAGATATATTGTCTTTTTAAAAAAATTTGCCAAAAAATACACAACATATATGGTTTTTTAAAAAATCAAGCCATATTTTGACGTAATATCGCGATAAAAAATTACAAGCTGTAATTTATTTTAAACTGTTTCAACATTACAATGTTGAAAACCCAATTTCAGAAATTTACTTTTTGTAAAAAAATTCTTTTTTCAATATAGATAATCTATCCAAATCGTAATATATTCCGTCCTTTAACATATCCTCACGCAATGTACCTTCATAGACCATTCCCAATTTTTCCATAACACGGCGCGACGCTTTGTTTATACTCATACAAACACCGGATATTTTGTTTAAATTCAACTTTTCAAATCCGTATATCAGCATCTCTCTTGCCGCCTCGGTGGCATACCCCATATTCATATATTCCCTGTCTATATAATATGATATTTCCGCGCGGTTATGCAGACTGTTTATATTTATAAGCCCCACGTTGCCTATATATTTTTCGCTTTCCCCAATAAGCACGGCAAATTCGTGTGCGCTGCCGTTCTTTTTGTTTTCCTTTATCATACTGAACCACCATTCCGCACGCGCCCTGCTGTATCTTTTAGGAATACCGTATGTTGTCGCATATATTTCCGGTTGATTTACAACACGGAGAAAGCCGTCTATATCACTTTTTTTGTAATCTCTTATTAAAAGCCGTTCCGTTATAAATTTTTTTTCAAACATAGTGTTTCTCCAATATAGATTATGTATTTTTATATATTCGATTTAACAAAAAGCGGACAGAATCGTTTTGCAATTATCAAAACAATTCTGTCCCGTACCGTAACCGTTATTATATTAACCGTTATAAGAATAGTTCGGTGCTTCTTTTGTTATTTGAATATCGTGTGGGTGGCTTTCTTTAAGTCCTGCTCCTGTAATTCTTACAAACTTTGCTTTGTCGTGAAGTTCTTGAATCGTAGCACAGCCCGTATATCCCATACCGGATTTAAGTCCGCCCATAAGCTGATATACCGTATCGGACAGAGGTCCCTTGTAAGGCACACGGCCTTCAACACCTTCGGGAACAAACTTTTTATTTGATGACTGGAAGTATCTGTCGGCACTTCCTCGTCCCATAGCTCCCAAACTGCCCATACCTCTGTATACCTTAAACTGTCTGCCCTGATAAATTTCACTTTCGCCGGGAGATTCTTCACAACCTGCAACCAGTGAGCCTATCATAACAACGCTTCCGCCTGCGGCAAGAGCTTTTACAATATCACCCGAATATTTCACACCGCCGTCGGCAATAACGGGGATATTATACTTTGACGCTTCATACGCCGCATCGTAAATTGCTGTAATCTGCGGAACTCCTATACCCGCCACAATACGGGTCGTACAAATAGAGCCGGGTCCTATACCTACCTTAATACAATCCGCACCGGCATCTATAAGTGCCTTTGCCGCCTCTGCGGTTGCTATGTTGCCCGCAACGAGCTGTACATCGGGAAATGCCTTTTTTATTTTTGCAACGGAGTTTACTATATTGCTGTTATGGCCATGTGCAGAATCAAGAACAAGAACGTCAACCTGCGCTTTTACAAGCTCCGCAACACGGTCAAGAACGTCCTCCGTACCGCCTACTGCCGCACCGCAAAGAAGTCTGCCGTTGTCATCTCTTGCACTGTTCGGATATTGAACCGACTTTTCAATATCCTTGATTGTAATAAGACCTTTAAGTGCGCCTTCCGCATCAACCAAAGGCAGTTTTTCTATTTTGTGCTTTTTCAAGATTTTTTGAGCATCTTCAAGAGTGGTTCCTACCGGAGCGGTCACAAGATTTTGTCTTGTCATAACCTGAGCGATTTTTTGGCTGTAATCTATTTCGTCCATAAATCGGAGGTCACGGTTTGTAATGATTCCCACTAACTTGCCGTTCTCGCATATCGGAACGCCCGATATTTTATATTTTGCCATCAGTTTATTTGCATCGTTTACATAATGTTCGGGGGTAAGAAAAAACGGATTGACTATAACTCCGTTTTCGGAACGCTTAACTCTGTCAACGGCGTCGGCCTGCTGTTCAATGGACATATTTTTATGTATAATTCCGATACCGCCCTCTCGTGCGATTGCAATTGCCATTCTGGTTTCGGTTACGGTGTCCATTGCGGCTGTCATAAGAGGTGTGTTAAGTTTAATTTTCTTTGTAAGATTTGTGCTTATATCAACATCTCTGGGTTGAACGTTGGATTCACCCGGTATCAAAAGCACATCGTCAAAAGTCAAACCTTCTTTTCCGAACTTTTCATTGTAATTTGCAGTCAGCATCCTTACATCTCCCCCAATTTTTAAGATTCGATTTATATATTATTTTATTATACCATAAACAATTATTTTATTATTCTTTATTGCAATTATAAATTAATTATATTAATTATATTTGATTATTTTTTCAACCGAATTTCATCAAACGGTTGAAAACTATGCGCAAAAAATCACCCCACTATTGTTTTATTGCAGTAAATTTTCAAGCACCTGTCAATTATTTCTGCCGATATATTCTGAATATAATGTATTATCGGCAATAAATCAACTTTTAATCTTTTATTTTAAAAAATAAAAATATTAAATCCGAACACAGTTTTTAACATTCTGCGTTCGGATTGTTGAAAAGATTATTTGATTTTAATACTTTAATATAATTACTTTTTAATTATGTCTATGCCCATATAAGGACGGAGAACTTCGGGAACGGTAACTGTTCCGTCAGCGTTTTGATACTGTTCAACGATAGCAGGTATAACACGGCTTGTGGCAAGACCGGAGGCGTTAAGAGTATGGGCAAAATGCAGTTTTTTGTCTGCTCCTCTGTATCTTATGTTTCCACGGCGTGCCTGATAGCTTCTTGCGTTTGACGCTGAACTTACTTCCTTGTATATTTCCATACTGGGTATCCATACTTCTATATCATACGTTCTTGCCATTGAGAACGAACAATCACCGGCAGCGAGCTTGCTTAAACGATAGTGAAGTCCAAGCTGTCTTACAAGGCTTTCCGCTTTATCCACAAGTTCCTCAAATGCCACGTCGGATTTATCATCTTCGGTATACTGCACCATTTCAACCTTGTTGAACTGGTGTCCCCTTACCATACCTCTTTCCTCGCTTCTGTAACTTCCTGCTTCACGGCGGTAGCATGGTGTATATGCGATATATTTCTTAGGCAGTTCTTCTGTCGGGATTATTTCGTCCCTATGAATATTTACAAGAGCCGTTTCCGCAGTAGGCAGCATAAATTTTTTATCGTCGCTTGTCGGGTTCTCAATCCAATATACTTCTTCCGTAAATTTCGGGAACTGACCGGCAACATATCCGCATTGATAGCCGAGCATATGCGGAGGAAGAATAAACTCAAAGCCGTCTTTTATATGCTCGTTAATAAAGAAATTCAGCAACGCCCATTCGAGCCTTGAACCCCATCCTCTGTACAGCCAACTGCCCGCACCCGCAATTTTAGCGCCGCGCTTGTAATCTATTATGCCTAAGTCCTCGCAAAGCTCAACATGGTTTTTCATCGGAAAATCGAAAATCGGTTTTTCCCCGAAGTAACGCACGGGTTCATTTTTATCTTTTCCGCCTGCACATACATCGTCGTCGGGAAGATTCGGAAGTGAAAGAAGAAGTGTCTTTTGTTTTTCTTCAAGCTCTCCTATTACTGCGTCCCCTTGTTTAATAAGTGAAACAAGCTCTTTCATTTTTGCCATTATTTCGCTTACGTCGCCGCCGGACTTTTTTATTTGCGGTATTTGCTTGCTTGCGGTATTTTGCTCCGCTTTCATTGCCTCAACCTTACCCATTTGCTCACGCTTTTGTGCGTCTACCGACAGAATCTCGTCAACAACGGAGTCAAGGTCCATTTCTCTTTTTTTAATCTTCTCCTTAACTTCTTCGGGCTTTTCTCTGATATATTTAATATCTATCATTTTTAAATCTCCTTTAACCAATAAATTTTTTATTATTTAAACCAAAAGCATTATATCATAATCAAAAGCGGTATTCCATACCGCAAAGAATTTTTTATTTCTTTATTCCTTGTTAAAAAATTTTGCAAGTTCTCCAAGATCGTCCTCGCTGTAAAATTCTATTTCAAGCGTGCCGCCGTTTCCCTTGCTGTTCAAAACTCTTACCTTTCGGCTAAGATGTTCGTTAAGCGCCAACTCCACCTCATCATAAAACGAACTTCGTTTGTGGGATTCTTTTTTTTCACGAACCTCTTTGTTTTCGTTCAGCTTTTTTGCAATACGTTCAATATCCCGAACGGTAAGATCCTCTGATTTTATTGACCGTGCCGTTTCCAAAATTTTTTCTTCGTCCTCTATGCTTAAAAGCGCCCTTGCGTGTCCTGTTGAAATTTCACCGTTTGACAGCATATCCAACACTTCGCCCGGCAAATTTAAAAGGCGCATTGCGTTTGCGATAACGGGACGGCTTTTTCCGACGGACTTTGAAATCTCATCTTGTGTAAGACCGTACTCCTGAGCAAGCGCCTTGTAACCTAAAGCCTCTTCAACCGGAGTCAAATTCTCACGCTGGAGATTTTCTATCATTGATATAAGCATCATTTCGGAATCGGTCATATCCTTTATAACCACGGGTACTTCAAGCAAACCTGCCATACGGCTTGCACGCCAACGGCGTTCCCCGGCAACGAGCTGATAACCGCCGTCGGGCAGAGGTCTGACAAGCAAAGGCTGAAGCACTCCGTGTACGGAAATTGAATCCGCAAGCTCACTCAGGCTTTCCTCGTCAAAGCTATGTCTGGGCTGATCTCGATTTGGTTCAATATCCGAAATTTTAAGAGTGACCGTTTTATTTTCATCTTCCGTTTCATTCTCCATAAATATCGCATTAAGACCCTTACCCAATCCGCCTCTTTTTGCTGCCATTTGAATCTTATCCTCCCTTGTTATTGTTTATTATTTCGTTTGAAAGCTCCATATATGCTTTTGAACCCTTATTTGATTTGTCAAAGTACATTATCGGCAAACCAAAGCTCGGAGCCTCCGACAGTCTGACCGTTCTCGGAATAATTGCCGCAAAAACCTTTCTGGGAAAAAATCTTTTAACCTCCTGCACTACCTGTTGCGTCAGGTTAAGTCTGCCGTCATACATAGTAAGCAATACACCCTCTATGTCAAGATATTCGTTATATCTTCTCTTTATTTTTCTTACCGAGTTCATAAGCTGCGACAGTCCCTCCAAAGCATAATATTCCGGCTGTATGGGAACAATCAGCGTATCGGCGGCACAAAATGCGTTTGTTGTAACAAGCCCCAGCGAAGGTGGGCAATCTATAAAAATAAAGTCATAATTGCTCTTAATAAGCGCAAGAGAATTTTTTAATTTTGATTCTCTATGTTCTGCGTCCGCAAGCTCTATTTCAGCCGCCGCAAGATCCATACTTGATGGAATTATATCCAAATTCTCAAATTCCGTATGTATAATTGTTTGTTCCGCTTTTATATTTTCAACTATGATATTATAAGAAGAGTATTTAATTGATCGTTTGTCAATACCGACACCGCTTGTTGCGTTTCCCTGAGGATCTATGTCAATCAAAAGGACTTTTTTTCCGACCATAGCTACTCCTGCCGCAACATTAACCGCCGTAGTGGTTTTTCCCACACCGCCTTTTTGATTGGTTACCGCAATAGTTTTGCCCAATTTACTTACCTCCAAAGTTCTAATCATAAAATCTTACCCGTTTATTATATCACGAAAGAATTTATTCGTAAACCGGAAAATAACATTTTTGTATCCGTAAATTTAACATTCGGACTTTTGCGTTAAAACAGACCCAAACAAAACTCAGTCACTCCCAAAAATGTTTCACATGAAACATTTTGTTGTCTTAATTCAAAGATAGTTATGGAAACATAGGCTTACGCCGCGCGAATGTACCTATTGTTTGCAGTACGAGCGAACGGAGTGAGCGATAACGCGAATCGCCCGCGCCGGCTCGGCGCCGCCAAAGGCTCCGCCTTTGGAATCCGCAAGCCTTTGAAAAGGCTTGACCGAAACTTTTAATTATGGCTAAAATAACTTACGCCGCGCGAACGTACCTATTGTTTGCAGTACGAGCGAACGGAGTGAGCGACAGCGCGAATTGACAGCGCAGGCACTGCGCGTTTTCGCCCGCCTTTTTCAAAAGGCGGCAGGGTCAAGGGACAGCGTCCCTTGTCGCAGTCCGCAGACTGCGA
>CANQBK010000090.1 GCA_947589485.1 uncultured Clostridia bacterium
CGCGATTGTACCTATCTCTTGCAGTACGAGCGAACGGAGTGAGCGACAACGCGAATTGACAGCGCAGGCACTGCGCCCTTTGGAATCCGCAAGCCTTTGAAAAGGCTTGACCGAAACTTTTGACTATGGGTACATTAACTTATTGCGCGCGATTGTACCTATCTCTTGCAGTACGAGCGAACGGAGTGAGCGACAACGCGAATTGACAGCGCAGGCACTGCGCCGCGCATAGTTTTTGTTTTAGGTTAATTCTGCGTTTTCGTCATTCGGTTCGTCCGTATCATCTTCGTGGGGCGCTCTCGAAATAGTGGCAACCTTGCTGTTATCATCGGTTTTCATTAAAATAACACCCTTACTTGGTCTTGAACATACCCTAACCGATGAAGCCTCAATTCTTATTATAACTCCATTGTCCGATATAAGAATAATATCGTCGTCAAGGTCAACTGCCTTTATAGCGGCAATTTTACCGTACTTTTCGGTATGATAATTAATAAGTCCGCAGCCGCCTCTGTTCTGAACACGATAGTCGCTTTGCTCGGAAAGCCGCCCAAATCCCGTCTCGGAAACAGTAAGAATATACGAGCCTTCACGCAATATTGACATACCTATAACACTGTCGTCTTTACGCAAAGCTATGGCTTTTACTCCTTTTGCGGTTCTGCTCATAGGTCTGACATCGGTTTCGTTAAAACGAATTGCCATACCGTTTCTGGTGGCAACCAAAAGCTGAGCGTTTCCGTCTGTCATACGCACCCATACAAGCTCGTCATCGTCATTAAGGTCAATTGCAATAAGACCGCCTTTTCTGTTGGTATGGAAATTATTCGTCGATGTGCGCTTTATTATTCCTTTCTTCGTAATCATAACAAGATACATATCCTCGTCACCCTCTTCGGGTACTCGTATCATTGACGTTACTTTTTCGTTTTGAACAAGGGGAAGAAGATTGTTTATATTCATACCTTTTGATGTTCTTGAACCTTCGGGAATTTCATAGCACTTTAGCCTGTAAACCTTTCCGAGGTTTGAAAAGAACAGTATATGGTCGTGAGTACCGCTTACAAACATATCGGTAGCAACATCTTCTTCACGCCTATTCATACCCGAAATTCCACGTCCGCCCCTGCGTTGTGTACGGTATGTATCTACCTTTTGACGTTTTACATATCCGAAATTTGTCATTGTTATTACACAGTCTTCGTATGGAATAAGATCCTCAATATCAACTTCACCGCTTACCGCCGCAATTTCAGTACGGCGCGGGTCGTTAAATTTTTTCTTTATGTCATTAAGCTCGGTCTTAATAATTCCCAAAAGTCTTTCACCGTTGCTTAAAATATCTTTGTAATCGGCAATCTTTGCAACAAAAGAAGCAAGCTCTTCTTCAATCTTTTCTCTTTCCAGACCCGAAAGCTGACCAAGCTGCATTGAAACAATTGCCTGAGTCTGTGCATCGTCAAGTCCGAAACGCTCGGAAAGCCTTTTTCTTGATGTTGGACGGTCCTTTGACGAACGTATTATGCTTATTACTTCATCTATAAAATCAATAGCAATTTTTAATCCTTCAAGTATATGTGCGCGTTCCTCCGCTTTCTTTAAATTATATACGGTACGGCGCGTAATCACATCTACCTGAAAATCAACATAATACTGTAAAATTTGCTTTAGATTCAGTATTTTTGGAACACCGTTTACAATGGCAAGCATAATAATGCCGTATGTTATCTGCATTTGAGAATTTTTATAAAGACTGTTAAGCACTATTTGAGGAGAAGCCTCACGTTTAAGAGTAATTTCTATGTGCATACCGTTTCGGTCGGAATGGTCATCAATATTTGAAATACCTTCAATTCTCTTTTCCTTTACCATATCCGCAATGCTTTCAACAAGCCTTGCTTTATTCACCTGGTACGGAAGCTCGGTAACGATTATCTTAAACTTTCCGTTTTTTTCTTCAACTATTTCAGCTCTTGCTCTTACTGTTATTTTTGCCCGTCCGGTGGTATATGCGGCACGGATACCGGCTTTTCCCATAATAATTCCAGATGTTGGAAAATCAGGACCTTTTATATGCTGCATTATATCGTCAAGTGTTGCGTCAGGATTATCAATTATGCAGTTTACCGCATCAATAACTTCTCCAAGATTATGCGGCGGTATGTTGGTCGCCATACCTACGGCTATACCCGTTGAACCGTTTACCAACAGGTTAGGAAAACGAGAGGGGAGAACTGACGGCTCTTTTCGGCTGTCGTCATAGTTTGGAATAAAGTCCACGGTTTCCTTGTCAATGTCGGTAAGCATCTCAACACTTATTTTGCTCATTTTTGATTCGGTATAACGATAAGCGGCAGGAGGGTCGCCGTCAACCGAGCCGAAATTTCCGTGACCGTCCACAAGAGTATACCTCATTGAAAAATCCTGTGCAAGACGAACAAGGGCGTCGTACACCGAACTGTCACCGTGAGGGTGATAACGTCCCAAAACATTACCTACCGTAGTTGCACATTTCTTATAAGGTTTATCGGGCGTAAGATTATCTTCAAACTGAGAATAAAGTATTCTTCTGTGAACAGGCTTCAGTCCGTCACGGACGTCCGGCAATGCACGAGATACTATAACAGACATTGAATAGTCAAGAAACGATTTTTTCATTTCCTTTTCAATATCCACATCTATAATTTTGGAATTTTGAGTGTTTTCTTCAATATCCAATTTTTTGCACCTCTTTCAAAATTTAAATGTCGTATAACTTTACAGCTTAATATATTTGTCACCGGCAAATTTTTTTATCTGCATAATTTCGTCTGTATTTACAGCTCTTTTCGGTATAAACAAAAATTCGTTGCTGTCAATAAAAAACATAAAGGTATTATTGCCTTCGATTATTTTATAAAGATATTTCTTTGGAACGCAAATTTTATAAATTTCAGAAGTTATCTTAAAATCGTTGTCGGATATATTCAAAGTGAAAGCATTTTTAAGAATTTTATCATTATAATCATAAAACCGTGACGCTTTCCTTTGAATGTTGACCGGATATATGACATCATAGTATGACAACACATAAAGACCTATTATTATAAGAATGAACCAGCATATTATTTGATAAATGCTTTCTCTTATATTGATAAATGCCGTAACTCCGCAGCAAACGGCAATTATACCAAGCACTCGAAATATTATTTTGTTTTCTTTGGGAATAAAAAACTTTTTCTTGTCAAGCGACATATTTACATAGTCTTCTTTAGTAATAAGAAAACATTCTTCAATATTTATTTTATCCATACTATTCATTTTCCTTTTTTACTGCTTTTTGTGCGCCTGTATTCATTCACCATTTCCGACTTAAAATATTCGGATAACAATTCGCTCTGTTCTTTGGTAAGGCAACGCTTTGAAATAACGTTTACACCATGCTCCATACCTCCGATTAACACAAATATTTCATCGGTTTCTATGCAGTCGGTAATTTCCGTGTAATATCTTTTTATATATTCAAACTCATTTTTTACGGTAAAAAAATTTCTGTTTATTATAAAATGATATTTTTTTGAGAGTAAATGAGAGCTTTTATAAATATGCTCACCTTGGAGCTTTGCCTTTTTTTGGAGCAAATACAAATAGTAAGTACACATATACATACTTATCAGCAAGACAATAGCTGTAACGGGAATTTTTGAAAGATTAAATTTTTCTGCCGTAAGAATAAAGAACATTATCAACGACAAAATAAAAAAGAAAGAAGACTTCCATTCTCTGCCCTTTGACTTTCCGTGCATAAGGTCATATATTTGATATGCCTTGGCATATTCGTCTATTTTTACTTCGTTATCAAATTCAGTTATTATACGGCTGTTTTTATCGGCTGACAATTTTATCACCACTTAATCTTCATATACGCTTTTCAGCTTTTCGTAAAAATCAGGCAATACCTTTTTTATATTTATAGGCTTAAAGCTGTCCGAGCTTACAAAGCCATGAACAGAGAATCCTTCATTTACGACCTTGCCGTCAAGTAAAACACGGTACCCGAAAACTATCTTTGCACAAGTTATTTTTGTTATTTTTGTTTCTACTACCACTTCGTCCTCATAATGGACAGGTAATATATATTTACACCCGATTTCGGAAAGCGGGAGCATAATCCCTTTTTTTTCAAGCTGTGAATATGTAATGCCGGAAGTTTTTATAAACTCGGTTCTTGCCGTTTCGTACCAAACAGGGTATACCGAATGATGTATTATTCCCATTTGGTCAGTTTCGGCATATCTTGCTTTTATTACAGTTTTATGTATCATACCGCAGTTCACCTTTCTCTGTTTATTCTTCAATCGGTTTTGTTCCTGAAAACAAAATAGCTTTTATTTCATTATAAACTTCCGGTTCTATTACACGGCACGGAATAGCAAATCTTCGGTTTTCCGGGGTACAAATCATAAATATATTATCAAATTCTTTTATTTCCGGCTTGCCGTCAAGTTCAATTCTCCATGAACCCTCTCCTTGACCTATATCTATGTGTGTAGGATATATTTCAGCCTCTATTGTTTTGCCGTCCGCCATAATTTTTGCCATACTTTTTATATGTAGGTGCGGAACTATCCATATAACGGCAATCATTACTATACACAATATACCAAAAAATAAATTATAAGAATTATACTGTGAATTTGTCATAAAGTAAACAAGGAAAAACGCCAGCGCACCAAAAGCAAATATAACGCTTTGTACAATTGCTCTTGCACCTTTTGTTTTATATATATCGCTGTGATAAAGACATTTGTACATTTCTTCCGGTTTAAGAACATAAGACAGCTTTATTCCCGTTTCGGGAATTTCATATTCTTCCGCATCATCGTCGGATACATATTCGGCTTCTGAACCGTCCCATTCCGGATTTTCGTCATTTCTGCCGTTTTCTTCAAAATTGTCAGACGGTTCTTTTATTAAATTTTCGCTTTCAGCCTCCGAAGTATTTATATTCTCCGAAGGCAATATAGAGTCGTTGTCTTTCATTACATAACTCCTTTTTACGGTATCGGTTTATATTTCTCGTCAACAATAAACCAATAAATACATAAGTATAAAACAATATAATTTATTCTTTTGCTTTAAAATCAAACATCAAGATTCTGAACATATTTGGCATTTTTTTCAATAAACTCACGTCTTGGTTCTACTTTGTCACCCATAAGTATTGTAAAAACTTCATCTGCCGCAGCCGCATCTTCCATTTCCACTCTAAGCATAATGCGTGTTGAGGGATCCATAGTTGTTTCCCAAAGCTGAGTTGCGTCCATTTCGCCCAAACCTTTGTAACGCTGTATCTCGTATTTTCCTCCGAGTTCTTTCATTATTTTATCACGCTCGCTGTCGGAATAAGCGTAATGGTGTTCTTTTCCTTTGGTTATGCGGTAAAGCGGCGGCTGTGCTATATACACATGACCTTCCTCAATTAACGGACGCATAAAACGGAAGAAAAACGTAAGCATAAGAGTGCGTATATGTGAACCGTCAACATCGGCATCTGCCATAATTATAATTTTTCCGTATCTCAGCTTAGACAGGTCCAGCTCGTCGCCTATTCCGCAGCCGAGAGCGGTAATAACCGGCATAAGTTTGTCATTCCCGTAAACACGGTCGAGCCTTGCTTTTTCCACATTAAGCATTTTTCCCCAAAGCGGCAAAATTGCTTGGAATCGCCTGTCACGACCGCCTTTTGCAGAACCTCCCGCAGAGTCGCCCTCAACGATGTATATTTCGGTCTCACGGACATCTCTTGACTGGCAATCGGATAGTTTTCCGGGAAGTCCGGCACCCTCCATTGCAGTTTTACGTCTTGCAAGGTCACGGGCTTTTCTTGCGGCGTCCCTTGCACGGGCAGCCATAAGAGCTTTTTCAAATATTGCCTTTGCTGTTATCGGATTTTCTTCAAGGTACTGTTCCAGCTTTTCGCTTACCAGCTTATCTACAAGGGTACGAATTGATGTATTTCCGAGTTTTGCTTTGGTTTGGCTTTCAAATTGAGCATCTTTCAGCTTTACGCTGATTACAACCGTAAGACCCTCACGGACATCTTCTCCGCTAAGGCTTTTTTCGCCCTCTTTGATAATATTAAACTTTCTGGCGTATTCATTCATAACTCGTGTAAGAGCGCGCTTAAAGCCTTCTTCGTGAGTACCGCCGTCATTTGTATGTATATTGTTTGCGAACGAAAGTATCAATTCGTTGTAGCTGTCGTTATATTGCATTGCTATTTCTGCAGATGCCGTATCGTCATCATTTTTTGCACTGAAGTATATAATATCGGGGTGTATTACATCTAAGGCGCGTTTTTTATGGACATACTCTACAAAGCTGGACACACCGCCTTCATAGCAAAAATCTTTTTTTTGAATATTTTCGGGATCACGTTCGTCACGAAGTTCAATATGTACTCCGGCGTTCAAAAATGCCTGTTCTCTCAGTCTTACTTCAAGTGTCCCAAAATCATATACATCGGTTTCGGTAAATATATCACGATCCGCTTTGAATGTTACGGTCGTACCGGTTGCAGTTGTTTCACCTATATTAATAAGGTCCGTTGTTGTATTTCCTCTTTCAAAACGCTGACGGTAAATATTTTTTCCGTCGCGCACTTCTACCTCGACCCATTCTGACAGAGCATTTACAACCGATGCACCGACGCCGTGAAGTCCTCCCGCAACTTTGTATCCTCCGCCGCCGAATTTACCTCCTGCGTGAAGCACGGTAAACACTACGGTTACGGCAGGTATACCCAGTTTAGGCTGTATTCCCGTCGGTATACCTCTTCCGTTGTCGGAAACCTTTATTATTTCACCGGGAAGAATACACACATCAATTTTGCTGCAATATCCCGCAAGAGCTTCGTCTATCGAATTGTCCACTATTTCATAGACCAAGTGATGAAGTCCTCTCGGACCTGTTGAGCCGATATACATACCGGGACGCTTTCTTACTGCTTCAAGACCCTCAAGAACCTGTATTTCGTCGGCGCCGTATTTTTGGTTTGTCTGAGAAATATCATTGTTATTCATTTTACTACCTCACTTGCGGTGTGCCTTTGCACATCCGAATATAAATAATTATCGGTCTGTTTTTTTGGGTTTGTTTTTTTGCTTTCGGTTATTTTTTTTCCGCTCAAATTTTCTTGAATTTATCGGAACAAATCGTATTGTAAACGGGACGTAAAGCAATGATAAAAATATTGCTGAGGCGTCAATTATTATCATCGGAAAAAGATTAATGTCAATTGAAGTGTGCATCATATATAAGTTGATTAATACAAGCACGGCACAAACGATTAAAACAGGTACTATTTTCAGTTTACGATTAACGGAAAAGCGTTTTCCGCAGTGGTAACAATCACATTCTTTTTCCTTTAATTTTCCTATTTCAGAGTATCTGTATATTGCATAACAATACGGACATACCGGAAGTTTAAACAAGTGCAACTACTCCTCTTCAAGTTATTGTTCATTATCGTCCGGAACAGACTCCGAGGTTTTAAGTTCAATATTTGCGCTGCTGTAAATATCCTCTTCAAATCCGTCCGCAACCGAAAGATCTGTAATATTGTTTTTTTCTTCATCTGAAAGCACGGACTTTGAGCTTTCAAGGTTATTTTTGGTATTTAAAAATTTTGCGGAAAAATCATCGCTCACGTTAAGTTCGATAGAAGTGTCGGTATTTCTTATTTTAGCGTGTTCAAGAGCCGCCTCGCTCGGCATTATTTTATTGCTTTTATCTTTTATTTTTTTTACCGCCGATTTATCCTTACAAGGTTCAAGCCTAATAAAGAACGGAACAATTGCATAAAAAGCGATAAACGGAATCAATACAAAAATAATTCCCCACAAGCTGCCATGATCGCCGTAAGTAGAATACAGCAAAACTATAAGAAGTGCAACAATGCAAATTCCGCTTGCTATTGCATAAAGAGTTTTATTTATCACAACATTTGATATACAGTTACATCTTTCGCAGGAATATTCACCCTTAGTTTTCAAAAAAGAAGCATTTATATACGAAATCTTTCCGTTGCAATACGGACATTTTATTAATTTAAAAAATTTTTTCATTAACAACATCCTTTACTCAAAATAATAACAGTTAAAGGCTCCGCATAGTTAAGGGCTCCGCCCTTAAAAACCCGCCAAAGGCTCCGCCTTTGGAATCCGCAAGCC
>CANQBK010000091.1 GCA_947589485.1 uncultured Clostridia bacterium
GAAAACAGAGGACAAATAGAATATGTATGCTTAGAAACCCTCGTACCTGAGGATCATTTGCTAAGGAAAATAGATAGAGCAGTTGATTTTAGCAAAATATATGAATTCGTAGAGGATTTATATTGTCTCGACAACGGCAGACCGAGCATAGACCCTGTAATATTGTTCAAAATGGTACTGATTCAGCATTTGTACGGTATTCGTTCATTGCGAAAGGTAGCTGACGAAGTATCGATGAATGTTGCGTATCGTTGGTTCTTAGGTTACACACTGAACGACCCCACACCTCATTTTTCCACATTGAGCTACAATTTCAGAAATCGTTTCAACAGCGAGACAATAGACAAGGTATTCAACTGGATATTGGAAGAAATAGCGACAGCGGGATATCTGAATCCCGAGGTTGTATTCATAGACGGAACACATATCAAAGCAAACGCTAACGTCAAGAAAAAGATAGAGGAAGAGGTTCCTATTGCCGCAAAGCGATACGCCGATGAGCTGATGAAGGAAGTTAACGAGGATAGAGAAGCTCACGGAAAAAAACCGTTTGATGATGATAACGACGGCAACGAAAAGCCGAAGAAAAAGAAAGACAATACCTCAAAGAAGAAGCTGAAAAGGCGTAAGCAGGAAGCAAAGAAAAGAAAGATTACCAAGAGCAAAACCGACCCTGAAAGTGGATTGTTCGTAAAAGGCGAACACAAAAAGCAGTTTGCGTATGAAGCTCATACAGCCTGCGAAAAGAACGGCTATGTAGTAGGAGTAGACGTAACACCCGGAAATGTGCACGACAGCGTGGCATTTGATGATGTATATGATGAGGTAGTAGAGAAATTCCCGGAAGTGAAAACAATAGTAGCAGACAGCGCGTACAAAACACCGCACATATGCAAGAAGATATTTGATGACGGAAGAGTAATCTCCACAGCGTATAAAAGACCGATGACCAAGAAAGGCAATCACCCATGGTATGAATATGTATATGACGAATACTATGATGAGGTAATCTGTCCGGAGTATCAAATACTTAAATATTCTACAACCAATCGGGACGGATACCGAGAATACAAGAGTGACCCGCAAATATGCAAAAACTGTCCGAGCCGATATCTTTGCACGGAATCAAAAAATTGTCAAAAGACAGTAACAAAGCATATCTGGTGGGAATATGTAGAGCTTGCAGAAGACATCAGACATACGCCGGAATACTCAGAGCTATACAGAGAACGAAAAGAGAAAATTGAGAGAGTGTTCGCAGACGCGAAAGAAAAGCACGCGATGCGATACACTCAATACCGAGGCTTGGCAGCAGTAAGAAATTGGGTCAAGCTTAAATTTGCTGCAATGAATTTAAAAAAATATGCGATACACAAAGAAAATGAAAGAAAACGCAGGGAGAAATCCCCAACCGATTCATTTATTTTTGTTTTTCTTAAAAATTTCTTCCACAAAAATGCAAAACCCGGAATCCGACGCTGCCGGATTTCGGGTTTTTCTACACTCTGAGGGACCGTTTTAATACGGTCCCCTTTTTTTATATATTTATATATGTGTCGCGGCTATTGTCAAAAGCCGCAAGATATGATAGTACATCGGATTCTGTAACGGCAACACAGTCGGCTCGGTGCAGATGTCGCAAAGATAAAATGCAAAGGTAAAAATATAGCGGTTTGTGTATCACTTTATGTACATTGAAATATCAAACGCCTTGACCGAATGTGTAAGAGCACCTATTGATATAATATCTACACCGCTTTCGGCAACCGAACGCAAAGTTTCGTCAGTAATTCCGCCCGACGCTTCAAGAACAGCACGTCCCCCTGTAATTTCAACAGCTTTCTTCATAAGCTCGGGACTCATATTGTCAAGCATTATAATATCCGCTTTTACTTCAAGTGCTTCTTTTAACTCATCAAGATTTCTTGTTTCAACCTCTATCTTTGTCATATGACCCAGCTTTTCCCTAAGTATTGTAACCGCATTTGTGATTCCTCCGGCGGCGTCTATATGATTATCCTTAATCATTGCCGCATCAGAAAGATTATAACGGTGATTCTTGGCACCACCAACCATAACGGCATATTTTTGCAGTGGACGCAGTCCCGGCAAGGTCTTGCGTGTGTCCGCAATTGTGGCATTTGTACCCTCAATAATCTTTGTATATCTTCTTGCGGCAGTAGCTATTCCGCTTAAATGCTGAATCAAATTCAATGCGGTACGCTCACCTTTGAGAAGTGCCGCCGTTTTTCCGTGCAGGGAAAGTATTTCGTCACCCTTTTTTACGTCGTCACCATCATATTTTTTTATTTCATACTCAATTTTATCATCAATCAATTCAAAAACTCTTGCCGCAATATTAACACCGCACACAACACCATCGGCTTTTGAAACCAAACGTCCGCTTCCGTACCGACTGTCGGGAATAAGATAATCCGTGGTTACGTCACAGTAATTAATATCCTCCAAAAGAGCTGTCTTTATTATTTTGTCAACATATATTTTATTCGGCATCATTTTTATCGGAAACCTCCCTCAAAACATTTGACGCAATTATTGCAAGGCTCCTTGCCTCTACAAAATCCCTATTTATTTCAAATCCGCCTTCAAGAATATTTTCAAGAATTTCATTTATGCGTTTAAGACCGCCCTCAACTGCTTCGGGCTTTGGAATAACAAAATGACAATCCTGCATTATTTTTCGTATTTCGGTACGGAAACCGTGAGGCATTTTATTTCCGCTCAAATCCGTTTTGTCGGATACAGATTCAAACGGAGCGTTATTTTCCGCACCGAGCCTTTGTGTTATGTCGGCGGCGGCTCTGCGTGAAAACACAAGCGCTTCAAGAAGTGAATTGCTTGCAAGACGGTTCGCTCCGTGAACTCCCGTGTGCGAACATTCTCCCGCCGCATAAAGCCTGTCAATGCTTGTCCTTGCGTAAATATCAACGTCTATACCGCCCATAAGATAATGCTGACACGGAAATACCGGTATCCACTGTTTTGTAATGTCTATGTTTTCTTCAAGACATTTTTGGTAAATCATCGGAAAACGGTTCTTTACAAATTCAGGGTCTTTGTGTGTTATGTCAAGATAAAACTTCTCGTTCCCCTTTGCACGGGATTCAAGCATAATCGCATTTGAAACAACATCACGGGGCGCAAGCTCACCACGCTCGTCATAATTAAACGCAAAACGTTCTCCGTCACAATTAAGCAGTACCGCACCTTCGCCTCGAACCGCCTCGCTGATAAGAAATCGTTCACGGTCATTTTCTGCCGCAAAAGCCGTCGGGTGAAACTGTATCCAGCTTAAATGCTTTATCCTTGCCCCGAGCATATATGCAAAAGCTATGCCGTCGCCCGTCGCAATCGCTGAATTTGTCGTATACTGATAAACTCTGCCTATGCCTCCCGACGCCAAAATACAGTAGTGTACCGATACTGTTTTCGATGAGCCGTCTTTCAGTATTATACCCGCATTAAAACCGCGTCCGTTATCCTCTAATTTGTATAAAAGAGTATGGTCATAAATTTGGACGTTTTTGTGTGTCTTTACACGCTCAAGAAGTGTATCGACAATCGCTTGTCCTGTTGAATCCTTATGATGTACAATTCTATGGCGCGAATGTCCCGCTTCAAGAGTTTTTTGAAGATGTCCGTTTTCGTCAATGTCGAAATCCACACCCATTTTTTTAAGATTCAAAACGTCCGTCGGTCCCTCTTCAACCAAAATTTTTACGGATTCAAGGTTATTTTTATATTTGCCCGCAATAAGCGTATCCTCAATATGCAGTTTAAAATCGTCGTTATCTTTGTCAAGAACCGCCGCAACACCTCCCTGTGCAAGCGAGCTGTTCGACAGCGTAAGTTCTCTTTTTGAAATAATCAAAACACGAACGTTTTCCGGAAAATTCAAGGCGGCATAAAGACCTGCCGCTCCCGAGCCGACAATCAATACATCATATTCCCTGTTCATAAATACAGACCTCTTTTTTATGTAAAATTGACCTTAAACAAAAATTTGCCGTTTAAGTCGGTGTGACATACTCCCGCCGCCTGCAATTTGATTAAAGGCGCGGGACTTCTTACCCATTGAGTTAGAACGACACTTATTTTATAGAAAAACTATCATAAATAATTATCTTTTTTATTTTAGCACATTTTGCATTATTTTTAAATACCAAATATCCATAAAAGCAAATTAAGATTGAACAATGGTTTTAACATAAAGAAAAGAAACGGCAAACAGTCCGAAAAAACATTAAAACCGTTTGCCAATGATACTATAACACAAAAAACAAACTTCCGTCAATCCTGTACAGAACCGTTTACATACACGAGCCTGCAAAATTCCGATGCTTGATTTTGGGGTTGATATTTTGACAAAATTATACTATAATAAAAGGCAGAAAATTTTATTTTCCACCAAAAGAGGAGGATAAGGAATGAGTATTGAATCCAAAATCAACGCACTGTCGGAGGCACGTTCGGAAATTTCCGAAACTTCAGCTTACAAACAGCTTTCAAAGCTGTTTGACGATGGTGTTTTTACAGAAATTGATACTTTTGCAAAATCCGCCGACGGTTTTGCCGAAGCGGTTGCGGCTCACGGTAATATTGACGGCATAGGCGCTTATGCCTTTGCTCAAAATGTTGACATTGCCGGCGGAGCTATGTCAAAAGCCCAAGCCGCAAAAATAAAGAAAGTGTATGACCTTGCGCTTAAAACAGGCGAACCCGTTATTGCTCTTTACGACTCTGTAGGAGGCAGACTTTCCGAGGGAACAGAGCTTTTGGCGGCTTACGGCGATATTTTGAAATATTCAAACAATTTATCCGGCGTAGTTCCGCAGATTTCCGTTGTACTCGGCAAATGTTTCGGTACACAAGCTCTTATTGCGGCAAGCGCCGATATTGTCATTATGTCAGAAAATGCGGAGCTTTCACTTGACACAAGCGGAACCGACGCTTCCTCGGAAAGCAATTCCAAGCACGGTATTGCCCACATATCGGTAAAAGACGAGGACGAAGCTGTTGAAAAAATAAAAGCACTTATAACGATTCTGCCGAGCAACAATCTTTCAAGCGCCTGCGTTACTTATGACTCTCCCGCTCCAAACGGCACACCGACTTTAGAAACAAATGCCGTTGACGCTGCAATTGCGGCAGCCGATTCGGAAAGTGTAATTGAGCTGCAAGCAAATTACGGTAAAGCGGTTATGACTGCACTTGCCACTGTAAACGGCACAACCGTTGGACTTGTTGCCACTGCGGACAGCACCATTGACGGTAAATCAAGTTCAAAAGCCGCTCGCTTTGTAAGGTTTTGCGACGCATTCAGTATTCCCGTAATAACATTTGCGGACGCTCAAAAGTTCGGCTGTATAAAATCTGCGGCAAAACTGACGTCTGCTTATGCCGAAGCTACAACCGCCAAAATTACGTTTATTACAGGCAACGCATTCGGTTCCGTATATATTGCCCTTGCCGGCACGGGTGCAGCCGCAGATATGACATTTGCGTGGGTAAACGCCTCGGTATCGGCACTTACTCCGGAAGCCGAAGCCGTAATAATGCTTGGCGACGATTTCGGCGGTAAGCTCAAAGGCAGCAAAAATCCGCAGGAGGACAGGGCTGCCGTTATAAATGAATACAAGGAAAACAACCTTACCGCGCTCAATGCCGCTAAAAACGGCTATGTTGAGGATATTATAAATCCCGAAGATACCAGAACAAAGCTGATTGCTGTTCTTGATATGCTTGCAGGCAAACGTGTTTCGACACTGCCAAAAAAGCATAATAATCTTTATATTTGATTGATAACAAAACTGAAAGGAAGCTGTTGATATGAAAAACTTAAAAATAACCGTAAACGGTGTTGTTTACGATGTTCAGGTTGAAGAAGCCGACGGTTCGTCCGCTGCCGTTTCCTCACCCGCTCCCGCACCAAAAGCAAGCCCCGCCGCAGCACCCAAAAAATCCGTAGCGGCAGCAGGAGGAGATCCCGTAAATTCACCTATGCCCGGCACCATTGTAAACGTACCCGTAAGTGCAGGACAATCGGTAAAAAAAGGTGATGTTCTTGTCGTTCTTGAAGCAATGAAAATGGAAAACGAAATAAAAGCGGATCGCGATGCGACAGTCGTTTCCGTTGCTGTAACAAAAGGAGAATCTGTTGACACGGGTTCACTTCTTGTCACTCTGAAATAATTTTGATTGTCGGAACGATTAGAAAGGGGAAGTTTGTAAATGTCTAAAAAAATACAGATTACCGAAACAGTCCTGCGTGACGCTCATCAATCGCTCATTGCCACAAGAATGCCCATTGAGGATATGCTGCCTATTTTGGACAAACTTGATAAAGTCGGTTTTTACTCGCTGGAATGTTGGGGCGGCGCCACATTTGATTCCTGTATACGTTTTCTTGACGAGGATCCGTGGGAAAGGCTCCGAATAATTCGCAAAAATTGTCCCAACACAAGATTACAAATGCTTTTCAGAGGACAAAATATGCTTGGTTACCGTCATTATGCTGATGACGTACTGGAATATTTTGTACAGCGTTCCGTTGCGAACGGCATAGATGTAATAAGAATATTTGACGCACTTAATGACATTAAAAACCTTGAAACAGCAATAAAAGCCGCTAAAGCCGCTAAAAAGGAAAATAAAAATGTTGAGGCTCAAGTAGCTATCAGCTACACAACAGGTGAAGTGTTTACAACACAATATTATGTTGATTACGCAAAAAGAATTGAAGAGGCGGGAGCGGATTCAATATGTATAAAGGATATGGCGGCTCTCCTTACACCCTATTATACCGCCGAGTTGGTAGGTGCAATTAAAAAAGCCGTAAGTATTCCCGTACAGCTCCACACACACTACACATCGGGACTGGCGTCTATGTGTCTTTTGAAGGGAATAGAGGCAGGCTGTGACAGAATTGATACAGCAATGTCGCCTCTTGCAAACGGCACATCACACGCTCCGACCGAATCTATGGTAGCGGCTCTTCAGGGAACCGAGTATGATACCGGTCTTGATCTTATTAAACTGTCAGAAATAAGAGATTATTTTATGACGCTTCGTGAGAAATATATTAAGAGCGGACTTCTTGATACCAAAATGCTTGCAACCGACGCTAAAGCTCTTATTTATCAGGTTCCGGGAGGAATGTTGTCCAATCTTCTAAAACAGCTTAAAGATGCAGGAAAAGAGGATAAATTGACCGAGGTGCTTGAAGAGGTGCCGCGTGTTCGTAAAGATGCGGGCTATCCCCCGCTTGTTACTCCCACATCTCAGATAGTCGGAACGCAGGCAGCGTTTAATATTATTCTTGGAGAGCGTTATAAAATGTGCAATGACCAATTCAAGAATTTAGTTGCAGGCAAGTACGGAACAACACCCGTACCAATCGATCCGGAATTTCGCAAAAGGATTATAGGCGATACAGAACCTGTAACGTGCCGTCCTGCCGACTTACTGGAGCCGGAGCTTGATAAACTGCGTGAAAAAATCCCCGAATGGATTGAACAAGAAGAAGATGTTTTGACGTATGCTCAATTCCCTGAAGTTGCGCCTGTATTCTTTAAAAAACGCAGAGATAAGAAAATAGGTATTAATCCGTCTGCCGATATTAAAAACAAAGTACACCCGGTTTAAAACTAATGCAAACCAAAACCAAAAGTTTCGGCGCCGAGCCGGCGCAGGCGATTCGCGGTGCGGTGCCCGCACTGTCGATTCGCGTTGTCGCTCGCTCCGCTCGCTCGTACTGCAAGTCAAAACTACATTCGCGCGGCGTAAGTCATTTTAGCCATAATCAAAAGTTTCGCTCAAGCCTTTTCAAAGGCTTGCGGTTTCCAAAGGCGGAGCCTTTGGCGGGTTTTTAAGGGCGGAGCCCTTAACTATCATTTCCTCCGCTCGTACTGAAGCAATAGGTACATTCGTGCGGCGTTAGTTTATGTACCCATAATTAAAAGTTTCGGTCAAGCCTTTTCAAAGGCTTGCGGTTTCCAAAGGCGGAGCCTTTGGCGGGTTTTTAAGGGCGGAGCCCTTAACCCTCATTTTTAAAAAAAGAAAACAAAAAGTTACGGGGAACCCCTTGCGTGGGTTCCCCACCGAAAAACAGTCCACCGGACTGTTTTTCGCCCCTCCTGCTTTTTGG
>CANQBK010000092.1 GCA_947589485.1 uncultured Clostridia bacterium
CTAAAATAACTAACGCCGCGCGAATGTACCTATCTCTTGCAGTACGAGCGAACGGAGTGAGCGACAACGCGAATTGAGGGCGCAGGCACTGCGCCGCGAATTGAGAGCGCAGGCACTGCGCAATTAAGAATTTTTAATAATTTCACCTATAATACGCTCGGCAAGCATAGGATCCGCTTTTCCACGACTATTTTTCATTACATAACCTACAAGCGATTTAATCGCCTTTTGTTTACCGTTTTTGTAATCGTTGACAGCATTCGGATTTGATTCAACAGCCTGCCTGCATAACTCTTTTACCGCATTTTCGTCAAGCCCCGCCATATCGCTTTCGGAAATAAGCTCGTTCAGTTTTTTGCCTGTTTCAAGCATCTTGTCAAGAGTCGATTTTGCAAGGTTCATACGGATTTTCCCGCTGTCAATCAGCTTAATAAGTTCGTTCAAACTTTCAGATGACACATTTATATTAAACGATTCTTTCTCGGATTCGTTGTCAACATATCTGAATATCTGCCCTATAATAAAATTAGCTGCCGTTTTCGGATTTTTTGTTCCCTCTATCGACTTTTCATAATATTCGGCAATCTTTCTGTATTTTGTAAGAAGCTGTGCGTCCGATTCCGGTAAACCAAACTCTTCTACATATCTCTTCTGCTTTTCAAACGGAAGTTCGGGAAGCTCCGCTTTTAATTCGGCAACCTTTTCACGGGATACGTTTATTGTAACAAGATCGGGGTCACGAAAATACCTGTAATCGTTAGCATCTTCCTTTCCCCTCATCGACGATGTTGTATTCGATACATCATCATACCTCAATGTTTCCTGTACAACACTCTCGCCGCTCTCAATAACATCAACCTGACGGTTAAATTCGTATTCCATAGCCTTTGTTATAAAGTTTATGGAGTTCATATTTTTTATTTCTGTCCTTGTTCCAAGCTCCTCACTGCCGACGGGTCGAATTGAAATATTAACGTCACAGCGCATTGAGCCCTCCTGCATCTTACAGTCGGAAACACCTATATACCGCATTATAAGCTGTAACTTTTCAACATACTCACGAGCCTCTTCAACAGTACGAATGTCGGGTTCCGAAACAATTTCAATAAGCGGAACGCCTCCTCGGTTGTAGTCCACAAGTGTGTTTCCTCGGCTATGAACCAGCTTTCCTGCATCTTCTTCTATGTGTATTCTTGTAATACGGATTTTTCTGCCGTTTGAAAGCTCTATATAACCGTTTTTGCAAAGGGGCATATCATACTGTGAGATTTGGTATGCTTTCGGAAGATCGGGATAACAATAATTTTTTCTGTCCATTTTTGAAATTTCCGCTATCTCACAATTAGTTGCCAATCCTGCCTTTACGGCATATTCCACTACCCTTTTGTTGAGCTTTGGAAGTGTACCGGGAAGTCCAATACAAATGGGACAGCAATGCGTATTCGGTTCTCCGCCGAATTGCGTTGTACAGGAACAGAATATTTTTGTGTTTGTGGCAAGCTCTACATGAGTTTCAAAGCCTGCTACCATCTCATATCTCATATATGTTCATTCCTTTCTTTCTCCGTTTCACAGCTTTACGCCAAAGTCCGACGGTCTGAATACATTTGCGGCATTTTCATACTGCCATGCGGCATTAAGAATTTTTGCCTCGTCAAATGTATTACCTATAAGCTGCATACCAATCGGCATACCGTTTGAATCGTAACCGCAGGGCAGCGATATACCCGGCAGCCCCGCAATATTTACGGGAACCGTACAAATGTCCGTAAGATAAGTTTCAACAGGGTCGCTTACGGCACGTCCGTTTTCAAACGCCGTCATTGGAACAGTCGGAGCAAGAATAACGTCACAAATATTAAAGGCGTTTTTAAAGGCATTTACAATAGTACCCCTCAGGTTTTGCGCCTTTTTATAATATGCGTCATAATATCCTGCACTTAAAACGTATGTTCCGAGAAGTATCCTTTTCTTTACTTCGTCACCGAATCCGCGGCTTCTTGTTTTCTTTATCATATCGTTTACATCACGGTAATTTTCCGCTTTGTATCCGTATCGTATACCGTCATAACGTCCCAAGTTTGACGATGCCTCGGCACAAGCGAGTATATAGTAAACGGGAAGTGCATATTTAAGCGCAGGCAAGTCAAAGTAAACAATTTCCGCACCAAGAGATTTATACACATCAGCGGCTTTTTCTATCGACTGCTTAACATCTTCACGCACACCGTCAAGATATTCGTGTGCAATTCCTATCTTCATACCCTTAATGTCATTTTTGAGCGTTCCGCAAACAGGTTCTCCCTTTCTTCCCTGTGAGGTAGAGTCCTTTTCGTCATATTCGGATATAGCGTCGAACACTGCCGCCGCATCTTCCACACTTGAAGTAATCGGACCTATTTGGTCAAGACTTGACGCATAAGCTATAAGACCATAACGGGAAACCGCACCGTATGTAGGTTTAAGACCCACAATACCGCAAAAGCCGGCAGGCTGACGAATAGAACCGCCAGTATCCGAGCCCAAACCGTAAACCGCAATGTTTCCGCCTACCGCAGATGCCGCGCCGCCCGAGCTTCCGCCCGCAACGCAATTAATATTATGCGGATTTTTTGCACCGCCAAAAACAGACGTTTCGCACGATGAACCCATAGCAAACTCGTCCATATTTGTCTTTCCGATAAGAACGGCATTTTGCTTTTTAAGGATAGTCCAAACCGTCGCGTCATAAACCGGAACGTAATCCTCCAAAATTTTTGAACAACATGTAGTCTTTATGCCGTCCGTAGAGATATTGTCCTTCAGCGTCATAGGAATACCTTCAAGCAGACCTATTTTTTCTCCGTTTGCAATCTTTTTGTCAACAGCCTCGGCTGTGTTTAATGCAATTTCCGGCGTCATTGTAACATAAGCATTCAGCTTTTCGTTATCCCTTTCAGACGCATCTATATATGTCTGTGCAAGCTCCTTGCAGGAAATCTCTTTTGCTTCCAACATTCCGTGAAGTTTTGCTATTTTTCCTTCACTCATTTGCCTCACCTCAATCAATTTATTGTTTAATTACAGCCTTGAAATGACCTGTACCCGTCAACAGCTGACCTTTATTTCATAATGTTTTTCACAAGAAAACACCCGTCGGCGCTGTCCTTTGCGTTTGCAAGTATCTTTTCACGGTCATACGACGGCACCTCAACATCATCTCTCAGAACATCGGAAAGATTGTTGATATTGTCAAAATCCGTACCAGCGTCGGTCGCATTATTGATGGTATCGGCAAATGCAATTATTTTATCCATATCTTCGGTAAGTGAATCGATTTCTTCCTCACTGACAAACAGTTTGGAAAGTATCGCAATTTTCATAATTTCTTCCTTGCTTACCATATTTTATCCCTCCTTAAAAATCAAAGCCTGCTTTATCGTTCACAAAACATAAATATCGTTATCTTATCTTTATATGAACCTCTCTAAGCTGTTGTTCCGTTACCTCTGTCGGCGAACCAAGGAGCAAGTCTTGAGCGTTGCTGTTCATCGGAAAGGCAATAACCTCACGAATATTTTCCTCTTCCGCAAGCAGCATTAACATTCTGTCAACACCGGGAGCCATACCCGCGTGAGGCGGAGCGCCGTATTTAAACGCATTGTAAAGCGAGCCGAATTTAGTTTTAAGGTCGTCCTCCGTATATCCCGCAATTTCAAATGCCTTTATCATTATATCCAAATCGTGATTTCTTACCGCACCCGAAGAAAGCTCCACTCCGTTGCATACAATATCATATTGATATGCCAAAACTTCTGTTGGCTCCTTTTCAACAAGCGCCTGCATACCTCCTTGGGGCATTGAAAACGGATTGTGTGTAAATGCAGGTCTACCCGTTTCCTCATCGATCTCATACATCGGGAAATCGGTAATAAAGCAAAGCTCGAATCGGCTGTTGTCTATAAGTTCAAGACGCTTTGCAACCTCTGTGCGTATTTGTCCCGCAAGTATCGGAGCCATATCCTTTGTATCGGCAATAAAGTAAATAACGTCGCCTGCCTTTGAACCGTTTATCTCAATGAGCTTTTCACGGTCACCCTCTTTGAGGAACTTATCTATCGGACCGTCAAACGTCAAGTCCTCACGAACTTTTACATAGCCCAAACCTTTCATACCTATTGACAGGGCAAATTCCTCCATACTTTTAAACCATTTTTTGGATTGTGAGGACGCTCCGGGAACATTTAACGAGCGTACCGTTTTCTTTCTGAACGGAGCAAAATCCGTTTCTTCAAACATAGGGCTTATATCCTTTATAACAAGCGGATTTCTTAAATCCGGCTTATCCGTTCCGTATGTCAGCATAGCTTCGGCATACGGTATACGTCTGAACGGCGGTTTTGAAACATCTTTATTTGAAAATTTAACGAATGTTTCGTAAAGAACTTCCTCGGCAACCGCAAATACATCGTCCTGTTCGGCAAATGCCATTTCAAAGTCAAGCTGGTAAAACTCACCGGGAGAGCGGTCGGCTCTTGCGTCCTCGTCACGGAAACAGGGAGCAATCTGAAAATAACGGTCAAACCCCGAAACCATAAGCAATTGCTTAAAAATCTGCGGAGCCTGCGGAAGAGCATAAAACATACCCTTGTGCTTTCTGCTCGGTATAAGATAATCTCTTGCACCCTCCGGTGACGAACAAGACAAAATAGGCGTTTGTATTTCAAGGAATCCCATTTCGGTCATTTTATTTCTTAAAAAAGAAATAAGCTCCGCCCTTTTTACAATATTATTGTGAACCTTTTTGTTGCGAAGATCAAGGAAACGATATTTCAGTCTTACTTCCTCTTTTACCTCGGTTGATGCAGCGACCTCGAACGGAAGAGCCGTCGGAGCCTTACCGAGGACGGTTATATCGTTTGAATGAATTTCAACCGTACCCGTAGAAATTTTAGGATTTACGGTATCCTCATCACGTTTGGTAACCATACCCTCAACCGTTACCGTACATTCTTTGTTAATATTTTCAAGCAGTTTTTCGTCGTGTACCACAACCTGTACTATCCCGTAATGATCCCTAATGTCAAGAAACATAACGCCTCCGTGGTCACGGATATTCTCGACCCAACCCGCAACTCTAACATTATTTCCTATATCAGACTCTCTCAAATCACCGCAGAAATGAGTACGGTACTTATTTTCTCTAAGCATATTCTTTTTTCCTTTCATAACCGTTTTGTTTGTCGTATCATTTATGTATTTGTCTAATAATCGGAAACAGGAATCAAGGACAGCCTTACACACATTTCGTCATAAACAACACGACTTTAACTGTATTATTATACCATTAATATGCTGATGTTTCAATATTTTTATTTCACCGAATGTGTCCAAATAATGATATTAAAATAAATCGACTGTATCTACTTAATATTACACTGTACTACATTGCACCGTATTACCCCCGTCTTATCACTTCCATTTCACCAAACATACGGAGTAAATCATTTTGTTTCGGTATTTGAAAATATCACCGTAAAATTTTGAAGTATGACCGTTTTTGACTTTTCGTAAAAGCTGTTGAATATATTTATTTTTCATTTTATGTATAAAGCATTTGTAAAAGCGTCATAATAATAACGAATTTGATACAGGAGGTATTTTATGACAAGCAAAGAATTATTGTATGTAGAAGATGCGCTCGGTCACGAGCAATATGTTCAAACGCAGTGCTGCGAAACAGCAAACCGTATTCAGGACAGCGAGCTTAAAAACTTTGCCCGTGAACTGGAGCAGGTTCATAAGAATATATTTCAAAACTTTTACAGCCTGCTTTAAGGAGGATAAATATGGACGACAGAAATTTAATGGAAAATATGCTTTTGGTCGAAAAGGGTATATGTGACCTTTTTATGCACGGTGCAATTGAATCATCAACGGAAAACGTTCACCGCACCTTTTCGGATTCTTTGAACACCGCACTCAAAATTCAAGACCAGATTTACGGAAAAATGCAGGAAAAGGGTTGGTATACAACCGAGCAGGTTGACCGCTCACAGCTTAACTCCGTTAAAATGAAATTTATGGGTCAATCATAAATAAGATTTTCAAAAATCCCGACAGCCGCCGTGAAATAAAAATCACGGCGGCGCAGTTTTTACATAAACCAACGCCGCGTTAATATACTTTTTATTTTCATTAAGAGCAAAAATGCAAATTTACAGCACAGTCGCTGCACCTTTCAGTCCTTACCGTTTTTTATTGTATATTTGCTTTATGATGTTGACCGCAGATACAATGTCGTCTGTCCTTATCCCTGCAAAACCAAGCCTTAAAGCATATTCGTTTTTATTTTCCGTTTCTGTTTTGGATACTTTAAGCCCGTGTTTCAAAGCCTCCGCTTCAATGTCTGTACCGTTATCCTCAAGAACAAGTGTAACAGACAACGAATTTTCGTGTAGGGTAATTTTTGCCGCAGAACCAAATTCCCTTTTAAGCGTTTCATTAAGCAATTCACTTTTTTGAGCATAAATTTTTCTAAGCCTTCTAAGCTGCCTGTCAAGCTGCCCTTCACATATATATTTTGCAAGGGCAAGCTGCTCTATTTTTGATGCCGTTTGATTGTATAACGCGGATTTTGATTGATAATTTTTTGACAAATACGGCGGTAGTACCATATAACCTATACGAACCGACGGCAGCAGCAGCTTTGAAAAAGAACCAATGTATACGACCCTGTCACTGTTCATTCCTTGAAGTGCCGGAATCGGACGCGAAGTAAATCTAAGCTCACCGTTGTAATCGTCCTCTATAATAAGTCCGTCCGACTGCTCCGCCCATTGTATAAGGTCATAACGCTTGCTGATTTTCATAGGCTGCCCCGTAATTAAATTTCCCGACGGATTTACAAACAATATTTTTATATTATTGTTGTACAATTCATTTATGTTGATTCCGTCAGACTTGCAGGATATATGTGAAACATTAAATCCGCAGTCATTAAAAACCTGTTCGGCTTTTGAAAATCCTCCCTTTTCAATAGCCGCATTAAGTCCGAAATTTCTTAGCAAGCCGCACAAAAGGTACAACAAAGGCTGAGTTCCCGCACCAATTACAATATTATCCTCGGTACACGAAACTCCTCTTACGGTATAACTGTAAAATGATATGGCACGTCTTAACTCGATTTCTCCCTGCGGTTCTCCGTAGGAAACTATTATATCCTGCTTTTTTAAAATGTCCTTAATATGCAGTCTCCACAGCTTTATGTCGGCGGTTTCACTGTCAATGCTGTTGCTTCCGAGATTGTACCTTATGCTGTTTTCACTGCGGTATAAGGATTTAGGAATACTTTGAACATTTTTTTGCTTTTTGGATTCGGAAATATTTATATTAACGTAATAGCCGCTCTGGGGCTTGCTTATAATAAATCCCTCAACGCACAACTGTTGGTAAGCGCCCTCAACGGTAGTTCTGCTCAGCCCCAAATCCTCGGCAAATTTCCTTATTGACGGAAGTTTTGTACCCTGCGGAAGATTGCCGTTTTCTATTGCCGTGCTTATGTTTTTATACAACTGCTGATAAAGCGGCATTGAACTATTTCGATTAAGCTCTACAAAATCGTATGTCATAAAGCGCCCTATCCTTTCTTACCGATTTTTTACAGGGTGTGAGTACCTGAAAAATCTTTTAAATCAAACAACAAAGAAATAAGATTTTTGTGATAAGGTATAAATGTTTTATCGTCAATCATAGACAGTATTTCTTCACAAGAAGCAAACCCGACCGACTGAACCTCGGACTCTTGAAGTTTAATTTCCGATATATCAACATTCCTTTTTATAATATATATATCGTCAAATCCCGAAGTGACATACTCCCCCACCTATAGAGGTGGGGGCTTCTCGCTCAAGTATGGTAACCCATACAGTACCAACGAGCTAACCCCGTGTGTCCCACGGTTCTTGTTTTGACTTTATGCTAACGCTATTTTCATACCTTCATTTCGTA
>CANQBK010000093.1 GCA_947589485.1 uncultured Clostridia bacterium
TTTTCAAAGGCTTGCGGATTCCAAAGGCAGAGCCTTTGGCGGCGCCGAGCCGGCGCGGGCGATTCGCGTTGTCGCTCACTCCGTTCGCTCGTACTGCAAACCAAAAGTACATTCGCGCGGCATAAGTCATTTTAACCATAATTAAAAGTTTCGGTCAAGCCTTTTCAAAGGCTTGCGGATTCCAAAGGCAGAGCCTTTGGCGGCGCAGTGCCTGCGCCCTCAATTCGCGTTATCGCTCACTCCGTTCGCTCGTACTGCAAACCAAAAGTACATTCGCGCGGCGTTAGTCATTTTAACCATAATTAAAAGTTTCGCTCAAGCCTTTTCAAAGGCTTGCGGATTCCAAAGGCAGAGCCTTTGGCGGGTTTTTAAGGGCGGAGCCCTTAACTGCGCCGGAGCCCTTAACCGTAATTAGGTCAATACGGGTTTTTCCTGTGCAGAGGATATATAAAGAGCGGCACAGACCGCAACCGACAGTGCAAAAATTTCCTGTTCCCTGTCGTAGATATTTATTTCGTAGCCGTCGCCGAATTTTCCCCAGCATTTTTTTTGGGTCATAATCGGACTTTTGTCAACGTCAAAAAGCGAAAATCTTCCCTCTGCCATATTTCCGGCAAATCTGTAAGTGCTGCCATATATTGCAAAGGCAAAGCAATCACCGACGCACGGCACCAAAATATAAAACCGCTTGCCGCATTTTACCGAAAAATACCTTATGACCATATTTTTGTTTGATATTGCCGCAACGACCCTCTTGCCGTCAGATTCAACGATAATTTTTTGCTTTGTATTCTCTGCCGCCTGCAAAACCGTATATTTGGTACGCGCGCTTTGATTGAGAACCAGAAAGCCCTCGCCGTCACGTTTCAAAAAAAATTTCATCGAATCCCCTCCGACACATTAAATTATTTTGCGGTAACCCGACTTGCATTTATTCAAACAAATTATCTATTCTCGACAGCGGTATATGCGTAACCTTGGATATATCCTCGGCTGTAACGCTTTCACGCCCCACAAACTCCCAATTTTCGGCATACATAAGCAGATATGCCGCAAAGCAGTCCGCCTCCCGCTCATACTTTGATACACAGAAATAAGTATTTAAACTCAGCTCTATTGTATTTGTCCCCTTATGAAGAACAATGTGTCCCAGTTCGTGGGCGGTCGTAATCCTCTTTTCGCTGTTGTTAAGAGCTGAATTTATTACCACAAACGGCATATCGTTCATTGTAACGGTAAATCCGTTCACGCTTTCGGGCAAATCCTGCTCAAGCAAGGTGACCCCCATACAGGCGCAAATCTCTGACGGCTCGGCGGTACCGTATCTTAAAATTAATTGTTTTACTGTTTGTTCCGTTTTATTCATTACTTTCCTTTCTTTTGTCAATCTCCGCCAACGGATTTTTTATGCTCCTGCTTTGCAAGAGCGGCAACAACCTTCAGCGCATCGACAATTTTCATTCTGTCATTGTCATTAAGCGGCGTACCGTCAAACATAAGTCCCTGCTGTAACATCAGCTTTTCCGTAAATTCGTCAAAAACATCTGCAACATCAACGTTTTTTCCGACTCTTGACGTCGTACCGACTTTACCGAGAATATAATCGGCGGAAGTATCGAATACATTACACAATTTAAGCAATGTTTCATTATCAGGCTTGCGCCTGTCCTGTTCATACATTCCGACAGACGATGCCGATATTCCAAGCAGCTTTGCAAGCTGTTGTTGAGTGAGGTCACGATTCTTTCTCAATTCCTTAATTCTGCTTCCTAAAGTGTTTTTCATATTTTCCTCCTTGATTATTTATGGACGGATACAAAACCGCACCGCACATTTTATTTGCTTCATTATAGCACACGATTAGTGTAATTTCAAGAACACATTCCATAATAAAATAAAATCGTCACATTGACAAAAATTTGCGGTGTTTTTTATTTAATCGAACAAATTTTCTAATTTGTATTGATTTTTTATTATTTTGGACTTATAATTTAAATTAAGAAAGGTTTTCCGGTAAAAATATTAAAAACCCCGATTTAATTACGTAACAAAAGTCATACACATTCAATAATTTTATTCTGCAACGTAAAAAAAGCTCAATACAATCTTGGGGCAGGTCATATAAGTACCGCTATATTTTTGCCGGAAATATCCTTTCATTTTTCTGACAAAAAACTACACGTTACGTGTAAAAAAGGAGTGCTGAAAGTGACATATAAAGAATGGGCAAAGGAATACAGTGATAGCGCTTTATTGCTTAACGAAAAAATACATAATCTTACGCTGTCGAAAAAGACAGCGCCGCCAAAAATGTTAAAAGAGCTTGACGGAAGAATACAAATATTGCGGCAAATGTATTACGAATGTAGAAATACGGCGGATATACTTTACAACAGGAGGGGTGTTGCATTTTGAGAACAAAAATTTTATCGCTCGACGCCGTTGCGGACAATAAAGTTGCAATGCAAAAATATTTCAATCCCGAAAATACGGGGGGTGAATATTACAAAAGAATGAAAAGAATACTTAAAACGGCAATGGAACTGGAGCTTACGGCACGGCAGTACGAATGTATTGAAATGTATTATATTAAAAAAATAAAGGTAAAGGATATAGCAAAAATTTTAAAAATTAAGCCGACGACCGTTTACAAGCATATAAGGCTCGGAGTCAAATCCCTGAAAAAATGTGCGGCATATTTATAGAACCACGGTACAAAGCCAAATGTTTATTTAATTTTAATTTATATGAATATTAAATTAAAAATTGACGACAATATTATTATCCCGATTTTTTGGAGGTTAAAACAATGCTTGATAAACTTTCTTTGATTTTGTTGATTATCGGCGGACTTAACTGGGGTTCAGTCGGTATTTTCCAATTTGACATCGTAGCATGGATATGCGGCGGTCAAACAGGCATCATCAGCCGAATCATTTACACACTTGTAGCTCTTGCGGCTATATGGTGCATTTCACTTCTTTTCAGGGATAACGAGAGCACATCAAGGCACGACGATTACGCAAACGCATAATCACAAGCGCCTAAATCAAGAAAAAAACTGTTCGGTCAAAATGTTGTTAAACGACCGAACAGTTTTTTCTATTATCGAAGTATTTCCGCTATTGCGGCATTTGAAACCAAAAAACCCTTTCGGGTAAACCGTATACGGTTACGGTCAACCTCCGCAATCCCCAATTTTTCCAGCTTGACCGCCCTTTCAAAATATTTTTCGGGAATGTCATATCCGAATCTGTTGAAAAAACGTTCATTCGTAATTCCCTCGGACAGCCGAAGTCCAAGCATTATAAACTCCTCAACATCTCCGCCCTCTCCGTCATCTATAATTTTGTCGGCATAAAAATCCTCAAACGATTTCCCGTAATAAAAACGCTTTCCGTCTAAAAACGAATGAGCGGACGGTCCGAATCCGATATATTCTTCATCGTGCCAATATTTTAAATTATGCCTGCTTTCAAAACCCTCACGGCAGAAATTTGAAATTTCATATTGTTTGAAACCGTATTCTTTTATTTTCTCACACGCAAAAAGGTACATTTCCGCCTGCTCGTCATCGTTGGGCAAATCAAGAGCCGAACGCATCTCAAAATACGGCGTACCCTCTTCTGTTTTAAGTATATACGCAGAAATATGCGCCGCATTATGTTCCGCACAAAACTCTATTGACCTTTCAAGACTGCTTTCCGTTTGCTTTGGCGTAGCAATCATCAAATCAAGGGATATATTTTCAAAGCCCACAGACCGTGCGCGTTTTATACATCTTTCAGCCATAACGCTGTTATGCAGCCTGCCCAAAAGTTCAAGCTCGTTATCGTTTGCCGACTGTAAGCCTATTGAAACACGGTTAAAGCCGTTTTCCCTTAATAGAGCAAAATCAAAATCCGTTTTTGCAGGGTTGACTTCAACGGTTATTTCGGCATTTTTCAAATCATAAAAATCCTGTACGGTATTTTTTATTGACAATAGGCGTTTTGCGCCGATAACGCTCGGCGTACCTCCGCCAAAATAAAGTGTGTCAGCACATCGTTTTTTGTTTATGCCTCGGCTTTTGATTTTTCGGCACAAGGCAGAGGTGTATTCGTCTATTTTTTCTTCATTTGCCGCAACGGAATAAAAATCACAATACGGACATTTTCTCACACAAAAAGGAATATGGACATATATACCCGTACAGCAGTTTTCCAAACTCATATCACCGTTTCGAGTCCTTTCTTAGAATCAGCATAATTTCAATGAATAATGATACAAAAGACATTGCAATAAGGGATATGTCAAAAATCTTAAATGTAACAAAAGACGACTCAATATCCTCATAAGTAGGATTATCGTTCATAATAATAAACTTTACAAATTCGTTAATATTGTTTCCCGAGCCGAAAACCGCAAGGGAATTGTCAAGCAGAAACGTTGACGCAACATATACTGTAAGTATCAAAATAAGCACACCGGTAACAATAGGCTTTTTGGGTTTATTAATAATGCTTACGACCAATATTGAAATCAGCAGAGCGGCGGTAATGATTATAACTATGGGGTTAATCATTGTTCCCCTCCGTAGTTCATTTTCAATTTATCAAATAGCAGTGCCGTTTTAAGAACCGCTATCTGGGTTTTCGAGTCGGATATTTCGTTGTTAAGCACCATCTCCACGGCTTTTTTCAGCGGGATTTTTTCAATGTTTAGAAATTCTCCCTCGTCAAGCCTTTGCTTACCGTAACTGTCCACTTTGCAAAAATATATATGAATTATTTCCCCGCAATAACCCGGACTGGGATAAATTTTTCCGAGCGTCATATATTCTCTGCCAACAGCGCCGGTTTCTTCAAGAAGCTCACGCTTGCCGTTTTCCAGCGGACTTTGACCTTTTTCCAGCTTTCCCGCAGGAAGCTCCAAAAGCACCTCTTTATACGGATAACGGAACTGCCTTACAAAAAGCAATTCGTTGTTTTCCGTAAGAGCCGCAACACAAACCCCTCCCGGGTGTTCAACGACTTCACGCATAGAGGTACTGCCGTCCTCAAGCTCGACCTTATCACAAACAACACGGATAACTTTTCCGTCAAATATTTCTTTTGAATCAATTGTTTTTTCAAAAAGTTTCATAACCGCACTTCCCAAAAATTATTTATACATTCGCAAATTATTTTTTATATAATCAAAATAGGAGGTCTTTTTCAAAACTTCATTCTGATTATTTTTATACCACTCAAAATCTTCCTTTAATCCGTCACGCAAATTTATAACATTCGGCAAAACCTTATACTGCTCGGTAACATCTAAACAATAATCATAATCGTAAAAAGGAAAATAATTTCTTTGAACGTGCGACTTATCCACATAAATTTTGTTAAGCTCCGCTCCTGCCACATCATAACATATTTCAACAAACTCGTTTATGTCAACGGTATCCTTGTTTCCAACATTAAAAATATGTCGGTTCGGTCGAACCTCAATTATTTTATCAATAAACTTGCACAAATCGCACACATTGTAAAATTGAAGCCTCATTTCTCCTTTTTTCGGAATATAAAAAGACATACCCCTCATTGCACAGTCAAAAACAAAAGCCTCGCGGTAAAGATTTTGATATTTACCGTATAAGTAAGGCGGTCGTAAAATATATGCCTGCGGAATTTTTTCGATTAAATATTGCTCGGCTTTCGCCTTGTTAATGCCGTAATCTTTCCAAATCGTATTATAGCCTGTATCGCAGCTCTCTTTGAATGGCTGCGGAGCGGTTTCGGGATAAACGGCACTGGAGCTAATAAAAACAAAATCCTTTATCTCTCCAAGACCGTTTATAAGGTTTTCCATTTCTTTTTCGGTATAAATATTGACTGCTATTACCAAGTCAAAGCTGTAATTTCCCAGTTCCGCACAAACCGTATCTTTATTACCCTTAATCAGTTTTACTCCGCTTAACTGCTTATGTTTATTACGGTTAAAGACAAAAACATTTTCGCCCTTGCCCATAAAATATTCGGCAATATATTTTCCTACAAAGACCGTTCCTCCTGTTACAAGAATATTACTCATAAGGCATCACCTATGCTAAAAAATAATTTTGCAAATAAATTTTATCACATCGTACCGTTCATTTCAAGACACTTGATTATCGTGCGGCGTTTACTACATCAACCTTGGAAATATTTTCTTAAAATTATGTACAAATCGGTAGAATTTATTTTTCCGTCAAAATTCATATCTGCCGCCACAAGCTGTATTTCGTTAAGCTGTGCCGAGTCTACTATATAATCCGAAATAACCCCGACATCACGGCTGTTTATATTACCCTCTCCTGTCAAATCACCATAAACCGCAATAAGATAACTTTGTGTTTTTTCTCCCTCAAATATTACCGTCCACCCCGTCCCGACCTTTCCGCTTTTAATATTTTTACCGTTATGATTTATAAACGTGACCGTATTATCACCGTATGTTATATTTTTCTTTAACTGTGCAATTGTAGTACCCTGCGGAACATCGCATATAATACCGTTTTGAATTTTATACGAAACACTGGACACAACATAATTTTTTTGTTTTTCAACAGGCTCAGGCGAATTTTGCGGTTGTACGCTTTGGTTATTTGCGGGTCTGTTTCCCGACGGATTAGAAGCATCGGTTTTATTGTCGGCAATACTTGATTTCGGCTCTGAACTTTGCGTAGATTGTTCAGGCTGTTTTAATCGTTCAAACATTTTATTGTTTATCACAATTAACCCACTTCCGCATAAGACTCCTATATTGCTGTTTACGGAGTAAATATCGTTTATTTCGCCGCCGCAGGAATATTTTGCGACTGCCCTGCCGTTGCCGTCAAGCATTAAAACATCTCTTCCGTCCTTTACAAAAACCGAATCTCCGCTTACAACCGCACACGAATACCCCACGGACATAATTCTTACAAAACCTTGACCCTGATTAAACGTATATACATTTCCATTGTTATCGGTACAGTATTTACCGTTTATTTTTAAATATCCGCTCGGAATATCACACACTATTACGTTTCCGCTCTCTATATCGACAACTCCAAGTCGATTCACCGCAAATGATTTTCCGCTTATCTCATCTGTAAACAGCGTACTTACAGTTGCGCCTGTATCAAGCCTTGACAGAATAACGCCGTCATATTTAAATGTAACAACCTCGTTCGGTTTACCTGTATCGACCGCATAAATACGTTCACTTTTATCGGCTGTCACGCATTTATCTTTTATATTGATATTTTCAAGAATAATGGTTTCCACTTTTCCGTTGTTAAGTTTCATTATAGGAACATAGCCGTTATAATTTGCATAAATATAAAATTTATTATAGCCGTAAAATCCTTTGACAGACTTTATATTTTCGTGCATAGCCTGTTCACTTACACCGCTTGTGTTTATCCTATACAAAAAGAAATCTTCAGGCCCACTGCTCAGCATATAAAATCCGCCGTTCTCGTTCGGGAAAACACTGTATGTCATATTGGTGGCATTATAGTTTTGTATTGTACCCGAAATATCAAAAACAAATATGGTAATAAGCACAAATAAAAATGATTTTATTATATATTTTTTTAATTTTGCAACTAAAACCATAATAATCTCACCGCCAAATACCTTTTCTTATATAATACTACAAATTATTACAGTTTTCAGCAAATGAAAGAAAGTATCACTTTTAAAAATATTCTCATTTTCAATCATATTAGCTTACGCCGCGCGAGTGTACTTATCTCTTGCAGTACGAGTGAGCGGAGCGAACGACAACGCGAATCGCCTGCGCCGGCTCGGCGCATTTTCGCCCGCCTTTTTTAAAAGGCGGCAGGGTCAAGGGACAG
>CANQBK010000094.1 GCA_947589485.1 uncultured Clostridia bacterium
AGCTCCGACTTCTTCAACCGTATAAGAATATCCCGGTTTTACCTTAAACATTTTGGACTGGCTATAATAGTAACTATTTCCATTATAGTTTACTTCCGATATTCTTGTGCTGTTCGGTCCAAACTTCAGGAATGTATGATATTCATGCTTTTTCTCGTCGGGCTTTGCCGGATCATAATCAGGTTCATACTCCGTAATCTTGAACTCAAACAGTTGTTCTGCCTGCGTGTATTGCAAGTAGTGGAACGGGTCGTAAGTGTATTCAGGCTTCGTAGTACTATCAATATCCGGTATTCCGATGTCGCCCGGTGCAAAATTGTGTGCATTATCATTTTCACCGTAATGCAAAGAATCAATATACTTTGTAATAGTCAAGTATGCTTCCGGTTTTTCGTTGGTTATAGTAAGGATATTGTATTCATTATCCTCAATTGCGCAATTTAAATTACCGTCTGTTGAATCTTTCGATTCATCTACTCCGTCATTCCATTCGTATTTGTACTTCGGATCCAGCCATTCATTGGAGCCGTCAAGATCCTCATAAGCGCTTACCAACTCGGCATTACATTCATAACCGGCAAAAGCCTTAGGAATATCAACTCTATATTCGGAATTACGATATGGTCCAGAGTTGGAACGTTGTTGCTCTTGTTCTTGGACATTAAGACCTTCCAATGTACAAGTCATTGTTTTATCGGATTCGTTGTATGCCCATTTAACATTATCATTATTTATTGAAATATTTTTCTTATAACTTAATCCGGTATTATAATTACCCTGTTGGTTACTTGGATTTGCTTCAATCCAAGCCGAATACTTAAAGTCATAACCTTCCATTAATTGAAGCAAATCGCTATTAGCATCTGCAGAAAATTTCAGCTTCAAGTTAACCTTAAACGGCTTGTGATTGTCATCCGTCTCCGGATTAATAATGTCTTTCCTTACTTTAAGTGTATAAGTATCGGTTACATCAGCAGGCTTATTAACGATTTTAAACTTATAAATCTTTTTAGTACCGTCGAAAGTCGCTGTATCACTCTCTGTGGAATCGGTTAGGTTAGAATAAGTTGGAACCCATTTTTTATCAGTAGTATCTTCAGCAACTACAACAGCCAAACCACTAATCTTAGGCAAGGTAAGTATTTTTGTGCTGTTTGTAGAAAGTGATATGTCGGGATCACTTACTGTAATACAATATCTTCGATTATACTTCCCAGGGTCCCAATTAAAATAATAATCATCTGTTTCTTTTTTTACTGTTTTTGTATTAGCAACTCCGCCTTTGGTATAATAAGTATAGGTTACGAAGTCCGGTGCACTATTTTGAGGTATATATACCTTGAAAGTAACGGTACGGTTAGCTGCTATTTCTTCCCTCTCGGTTATCGTCTCCGTCTTCTCTGTACCATTCAAATCCGCAAATGCCTTTTCGACGTATATATTCACAGTCTCCTGCTTATTGTTGGTTATGGTATAAATAGCGTCACCCTCAAAGGTCTGCGAGCTTCCGTCATAATTAGCATTGTCAACAGTCATAGTTGGTGTTTGCCAACCGGCATTGGTTTGATCACCGGTTAAAACTTCCTCAACCTTATACTTGATTCCGTAAGGAACATTTTCTATTACAGCACCGGCCTTGTCGCTTATTGTAACATCAAAATAACTACTTCCACTACCGCTTTGCAAAACCGCCTTTGTAGAGGCAGTATGCGTTGAATCAGTATAACTTATATTATAGTTAACTAAGTCGATATTTTCGGGGTTATCGTCAGTATCAAACGTTACCCTTGCGGTAAACTCTCCCGTTCTTTCCGTAGAATCGGCAGCAAACTGCTTATTTATGGTTATTGTGCCGGTCTTTCTTACGTTGGTAACGGTGAACATCTTGCCGTCAGATGTGAGCGTTGCTACGCCGCCATCCGATATTTTAATAGCGTCACTATTAAAGTAATTTCCTGGATTTTGTTCGGTAACTTTTACTACTGTTCCAACCGGTATACCGTCTATTTTAACGGTTGTGCCTGCTTTCATTGTAAATGTACCGTTTTCGTCAAGGTTTGGACCACTCGTTGCACCGGTAATCGCAATACCGCTATAATCGCTAACCGATTCGGTGCTGCCAAACACGTTAGTAAATTCAACTTTCATTGTGAACTCATTGCTTGTTGTTTCGCTCGTTTTTTCTAACTGCTTTGTAATTTGAAGTGAGCCGACATTTACCGAACGCGTGTAAACAGCTTCTATCTGAACTTTTTCGCCTGTGCCTATACTGGGCAGGTTCGCAAAACTAAATGTATCCGCAGTACCAACAGTGTGTCCTTGTGTTGTGCTGATATCCTTTGTCGCATCACTTGACGAATAGTTCAGCGTTAAATTATTGATTGTATAATAGTCACTGAGATTTCTGTCGTTAGGCGTATTGAAGTCTACAACTGTTCCGGTCTTTCCGGGCGTATACAAAGTGTTGCTCTGAGTTATACTCATCGTACTGTTGACATCAAACTGACCCGTAAATACTGCCGACTGACCGTACATAAGGTTAAGCTCACCAATGCCGTTTGTCTTTCCCGCAATGCTGCTTCCTTTGTAAGATACCCACCTACCGTTTACATATCTTTGTGCCAACGGGTCAAGCAATTCATAGTTTGTATTTGCCACGGGGGTGTTGTTTGACGTCGTAGTACTTACATCCTGCAAATACTTTTTGTCTACACCCTCGGTACCGCTAATAAGCTCTTTAATGGTTTTTCTATAAGTACCTGTAGTACCTATATCCCACACATTCATATATCCTGCGTCTACAACAAAATAGTTTATAGATGATGGTAACGTATTCGTATCATAATAATTATAAACATTCCACGCCTGCTCTGAAGGAGGATACTGTATTTTACCATCTTGTCCTGCGTTTGATCTTAAAATAATTATATGCTTATAACTATGATTAGGTATTCTATATAAGCCGGATACATTATCATATTTAAATTCTACTAATTTACTATTGTCAGATGTACCACCCCATACCCAACCGTAAAAAGATGTACCGGGTGCATTAATCCAATCACTACTCGGTTTTAAGTAAATATAATCAGTGTCAATAACCTCTCTTGTACTATATACGGGTCCGCCTTCCGAGGTTGACAATTTAGTGGTTTTCGGAGTTGTCGGATATACACTGTTTTGTCTTTGTATGTCGGTATAAGTAGGATATTTCAAACCGGTTGCGTGTACGTTTGATTTCTGTGTACCGGTATTTGAAATAGCATACCTTACTGCGTCATCGTCAGCTATGCTCTTTGTTTGGTTCTGAAGTCCGGCATTTACTCCCGCAACATCAACTTCATCTCTTACCGTAAGCATATTCTCGTTCGGGATAGTAGGCAGGTTGAACTGAACAAACAAGTTTGAATTAAGCATACCACGCTCCATATAGAACATTGTCAAAGTATGCTTTTTGCCGTCGGCAAAATATTCATCTTCGGTGCTCGAACCGTAATTCAATAACTCGCTGAAGTTTTTTGTAACCGTATCGATTCCCAAAGAAGAGGCTACTCCTTGTATAGTATTAGGGTTACGTGTTGCGTTTCCGGCATAAAGTACGCCGACCTTTTTGTTTGCAAAATCTATATAACCCTCGGCACTCTTATGACCGCCGCCCATATCAAGAATCAATTGACCGTCCAAGAATACCCACACGTCATCATCGCCGCGGAATGTAAAGTAAGCTCTGTTGTCCTCGCTTGTTCCGTAACTGCTCGAAGTGCAAGGATCTTCGCCGTCAATCGTTCCGTTAGGGTTCAAATTAAAGTTAATCGTATACTTTACGCCGAAACCGTAGTTGAGCTGCTTGTTGTCCGTCGTGCTGTTGCTGTTAAACGGAAAGAATCCCAACTCACCTGTGGTATCTCTTGTGGTGTTTGTACCCTCGGCGGAAAGCCTTTTATTTGACGTATTAATATAAACTGCATCTGACAAGGAATCAAAACGATAGCCGCCGACAAATTTTACCTGTTTGCTTGTGTCTGTAAGATCTTTTCCTATAACGACCTGATCATCAGTTGCGGTGAAAGGATATTCGTAATCCGGATAAACCTCCGCTATTGTTTTGCCATTATGGGTAGTCCCTAAAAAATCTTCGTCAAAATAAGGGAGCTTTACTCCGCCGGAGGTTGGTACACCGTCTGTAAGTGTCTTGTCAACCAACCCCTGAGCCGCCGCATAAAACTGAGGTGTACTGTTAATACCGCTGTCTGTTCCGCCGACAGGTCTGTATGCAAGGTTTGCGCTCCATTTAAAGTTATACAACGTATCACCTTGGTCGCCTGCATCACTTTGACCGCTTTCCGTGTAGTTCGCAGCTCTCTGAGTTGCGGCATTGGAACTGCTATAATAGGAACTGCTAATGCTTGCATTTTCTCCCTCTATCCAAAACTGTCCAAAATACAAAGGATACTGCCAAGCATTATGCGACTTTGCATAGTTGGAAATTGCTTGGTTAAGGTATTTATATGGTCTTTTTTGTGCGCCTTCATTAAAAGTGTTGTTGTCCGACTGACAATCATAGTAATAGTCGTAGAAGTCGGAATCAATATACACTATGTCCCTTGACGGGTGAACCGCTTCCGCATTCAGGTCATTGTTCAGCACATAGCTGTACCATAACCCCGTGCCGGTAAACAGAACGGCAAGACTGAGGAACGTGGAAAGCACTTTGTACCTTAGCTTATGTACGTTCCCGAATTTTATTTTCATAATTAGATCCATCCTTTCTTATAAAGTTGTTTTATGTTTATATCGCCGCACGAACCGGCAACAAAACAAACTCTGCTTTTTAACTAATTGTATCATACTAAACCTATGATGTCAATACAATATTTTTTAAGTATATTATAATTAATTGTTAATTTTGTATAAACTTTGTCATTATACGCCAAGAAAAAACACGCTGTAATTCTTTAAAACAATTATTTTACTCCGCTAAGGACTGTTCGCCCGCCGCGCTCTCTACGCCTGCCTGCACGCTTTCCCCTGTCGAAACTTCAACGCTTTCCGTCGGCGGCGCCTCTTCGGAACTTTCGGCGGCGCTTTCCTCACTGCTCTGTACATAGCTTTCTTCCGGCGGCACTTCCTCCGAATATTCCTCACTGCTCTCGGCGGTGCTTTCCTGCGGCTCCGCTTCCGAACTTTCAACGGAGATTTCCTCACTGCTTTGTACATAGCTCTCTTCCGGCGGCGCTTCCTCCGAATATTCGCTCTCGCTCGGAACATAGCTCTCAAAGTAGCTTTCGGTATAGCTTTCTTCCGGCTCGTAATACGACGGTTCGGGAACGTAAACCTCCTCACTGCTTTCAAGACTGCGGCTTGCCTCTCGGCTCTCCCTGCTCGCCCTCGAAACTGCCGAACTTTGTTCCGATGCGGGACGCTTTGCGTACATTTCTGTTGCCTTCAAAGCTAAGACAACGACTGCGACAAACGCCGCGACTGCCGCAACCGCTATTATCACGGGCTTTGCGTTTATCCGTTTTTTCGGCTCATCATAAAAACTGTCATTTTCATAGTAATTGTCGCTAAGCTCCGTTTTGCACGCAGGGCAAAACCGACTTTCGGCAGGAATAACAGCACCGCACACGGGACATTCTCTTTTTGCCGTTCTGACTTCCGAATCTGTACCGTAAGGGTCAGGCTTCATTTTTTCAAGCTCCGCCGATATATCAAATTCCTGCGTTTGCTCTTTGTCGGGATTTTTGCTTTCTCGTGCGTGCGTTTTTCCCGTGCGCTCGGCTGTGTTCGGCTCCGCCTCGTTCACCTTAACACGGGGTGTTTTTATTTGTTTCAGCTTAGACCTTTGCACGTCCTCATCGTTTACTTCGTTGAAAACCACTTCCTCTCCGTCCTCAACATCAAACGCAATCAGTTTGCCTCCGCACTTTTTGCAGAAAACCGAATCGTCGGTATATTTTTCTCCGCACACGGGGCATACCTTTTGTTTCATTATAATATAACCCCCTTTGAAAAATCTGCCGATTGCCGCCGACAGACCCGACCGGTAAAATCAACCCAAACTGTTAATATAATTTCCAAGATTGTCTATACTGTCTTTAATGTTTTGCCTGTCGCCTATGTTATCTATAACTTGATATGAATCCGACGTTGTACCGTCGTACCATGCACATTCGTCATATCCGCTCCGAATTTCGCCGCCGTCCTCAAACTCATACCCGTATGTGGCGTATATGGTGTTTACCAACAACTGCGCTTGATCTTTTGTAAGACCGTCGGTAGATATTGTTTCGCCGCTGTTCGCTATCGACTGTATGTAGTCGTGCGCCGTGTCCAACGTCTGCTTGTCATACGACGGACTATCAGTGTCGAATATCACCGCCGCATTTGAATCTCCGCCCGAACTGTCCGAACTCTCGTCCGAACTTTCGTCCGAGGATTCACTGCTTGATGTGTTGGACGATTCCTCCTTTGACGATTCCTCTGCGGACGATTCAGCCGCCGATACTTTGGAGCTTTCCTCATTCACCGCCGCCGAATTTACAGCAGAGCTTGACATAACCGTAACTTCAATATGTACGCTTATGTCGGGGTCGCTTATCGAGTATGCCTCGACCGAGCATATACCGGGAATATTTCCCGTAATAATTCCGTTCGGATCCACGGAGGCGATTTTTTCGTCGTTACATTTCCAGTTATAGTCCGACAGCGACACATTTTTACCGTCCAGCGTCAAGTTTATCTGTTGAGAGCCGCCGCTGTACAGCGTTACGCTTGACGGGCTTGCGTAAAGTATATGTTCGGGCTTTTTGGAAACGACAGAACTCTCGTCCGACGCCTGCGGTTTGTTGTCCGCATTTTCGTTAGAGCATGCACCGAACAAAAAGACGGTACAAAACGCCAATATTATTGCAAATTTTTTCATATTAAAATACCCCATTCAAATTCTTAGTAACAGGGAAATTATAACACACCGTGACAAAAATATCAACGCTATTATAAAGGAAAGTATTTCTATCAGCCCGTCACGGTGCAACACATTCAAGAAATGCCCTGCATCCTCTTTCAATATCCGAATAAGTTTTATCAAAATTACCGTAAAACCACGGGTCGGCAATATCGTCATTTTTACCCGTAAAGGAAAGCAATTTTACCATTTTGCCGCCGCATTTATGTCCCGTAATTTTCTCCATATCTTTCATATTCATACTGTCCATTCCCAAAAGATAATCGTATCGGTCATAATCTTCCGCACTCAGCCGTACCGCGCGTTTTTCGCCGCAATCTATCCCGTGTTTTTGAAGTTCTTTTTTTGCCGGCAGATATACGGGATTTCCCACACCGTTTATAATTTCCTCTCCGCTTGTTGCCGACGAGGCTATTTGGAACTCCTTTTCTTTTCCGATTTTTTTTACCATATCCTTAAAAATAAATTCCGCCATCGGACTTCTGCATATATTCCCCAAACACACAAACATAACTCTTATCATACAATCGTCCTTTCTTGTTAAGGGCTCCGGCGCCGGCGCAGTGCCTGCGAAGTTAAGGGCTCTGCCCTTAAAAACCCGCCAAAGGCTCCGCCTTTGGAATCCGCAAGCCTTTGAAAAGGCTTGACCGAAACTTTTAATTATGGATACATTAACTTATTGCGCGCGAATGTAGTTATCACTTTCAGTACGAGCGAGCGGAGCGAGCGACAACGCGAATTGCCCGCGCCGGCTCGGCGCGTTTTCGCCCGCCTTTTTCAAA